>NZ_JAVJZI010000211.1:0-80713 GCF_040223135.1 Coleofasciculus sp. G3-WIS-01 | reverse complement strand
AGAGACGCGCCATGGCATGTAGAGACGCGCCATGGCATGTAGAGACGCGCCATGGCATGTAGAGACGCGCCATGGCATGTAGAGACGCGCCATGGCATGTAGAGACGCGCCATGGCATGTAGAGACGCGCCATGGCGCGTCTCTACTCATCTGTCCCTCCTGCCGTCTAAGATAAGAGGGAGACTATATTTATAAAGGAATCCTTAGCGCTTGAGAGTAGCATGTTCACGATTGACTTGACTTTGAAAAACACACCCTTCCCCTTATCCGTGCAACGGAAGTCAACCGAAGCGGCGGAAGAAACCTACCAGGAAATTATGAAAGCCATGAGTTCGGGTAAACCAGAGTTCATAGAACTGACCTGTGAACACCAGTCCGATAAGAAAATCGGCGTTCTCACCAATGAAATTAGTGCGGTGATGATTTCCCAGAAATCTGGTGCTGTGGGGACAGGACGCACACCCGGTTTTCTTGCCTTAGCTGAAGAAAAACAGTAGTTAACACGTCACCAACGTCATGGTTCAAGCCGCAATTACGGTACGGGATCTATGCTTCAGTTGGTCAAGTGGAGCATCGGTTTTAGACGCTTGCTCTCTAGATGTTCCCAAGGGTGAGTTTTGGATGCTCTTGGGGACGAATGGTAGTGGTAAATCGACATTGCTGCGGTTGCTGGCTGGATTATTGTCACCTGAATCGGGTGAGATACAGATTGAGGGATTAATCGGATTTGTCTTCCAAAACCCTGACCATCAGCTAGTTATGCCGACTGTAGGTGCAGATGTGGCGTTTGGACTGGTGGAGGAGAAGCTTTCCATCGCACAAGTTCGCGCCCGAGTCACCGAAGCCTTAGCCGCGGTCAATCTGCTCGATTTACAACGACGCCCGATTTACGCCCTCAGTGGTGGACAAAAACAGCGCATTGCGATTGCGGGTGCGATCGCGCGTCAGTCTGAGATACTCCTATTGGATGAGCCAACAGCCTTGCTAGATCCCGATACTCAGTTAGATCTGGTGGCTCAAGTCCAGGGCTTGGTCAAAAGTCGCGGGTTAACCGCCCTTTGGGTAACTCATCGGTTGGAAGAGTTGAATTACTGCGACGGAGCATTTTTGCTGGAAAATGGTCGGGTGGTCGCCCAAGGAGAACCAGATCGCCTCAAGCAACAGCTTCTGGGTGAGACAAAACTGTCATCATAAATTAATATAAAGAGGAGATTGAGAAAAATTAACAAAAAATATTAAATTAGCCTTGAAAAATGCCCTCTCCCCCACCCCAGGTTGTTTTACTGGTTGATGGTTATAATATCATCGGCACCGAGTCGAGTTTGACAAAGACCCGCGATTGCCATGGACTCTTAGCGGCGCGGCAAGAATTAGTTGAGGTTTTGATTAACTATAGCGCCTTTCGGGGCTATAAAACTCAAGTCGTCTTTGATGCTCACTACCAAAAGACCGGGACTTGCCACGAAGATTTAACCCCCCAGGTATCAGTCTGCTATACGGACTTTGGGCAGACCGCCGATAGCTACATTGAAAAATTTTGTGCGGCTTTTCGGAGTAAGCCCAAGCCATTCAGACAACGATTAATTGTGGCTACCTCAGATCGGGCGCAACGGCTAACAGTTACGGGGTACGGGGCAGAATGGATGTCATCTCAACAGTTAATTAGCGACGTCCATTGCACAAGTCGTGGAGTCCGCCACCGACAACGACCGCCAAAACAATCTCGCGGTCGTTTTTTAGTCCATTCTCTTGACGAGTTGGCACAGCAACGGTTATCTCAATGGCGTCAAGGTATTCGCTGATACCGGGATCAGTCGCTCCCTCTTTAACATTAATGAATTCAATATAGTTATTTAGAGGCTGTCTCTTAGAGGTTGTTTGGGACGCCGATAAACCCATTGGCACAAACAATTAGATATGAAGATTACTCGATACAATGGGGTAGAACCCAAGTTGCAAAAAAGGCACCAGCTAATCCCGGCTATTCTCAATTCTCTAGAGGAAATGGTTTGGTCAGCGTCAGCCCAAACCTATAAGTTATTGTATATTAACCGGGCTGCCGAGAAGGTTTTTGGCAGAACCCTTGCTGAACTGTATGATCAGCCAAATATTTGGCAGTTGATGATTCATCCCGATGATCGTCAGCGAGTTGAGCAGGTGTTTGAGACTTTAGGAGAAAGGGGTAATCAAGCCGTAGAATACAGAATTGTCCGACCCAATGGAGAGGTGCGCTGGATACACAATCGAGTTTGTGCGATCGCAGATATTCAGGGTAGGGTGATTCGGATTGATGGGATTGCTACCGATACCACTAAACGTAAACAAGCCGAAGCCCAACTGTGCACCGAAAGCGACTTACTCCAGGGGATCATGCAAACCAGTGTCGCGGCGATTACGGTCGTTGATACTCAAGGTAACATTATCTTTGCCAACGCGCGATCGCAGCAAGTCCTTGGTTTGACTCAATCCGAATTGGTAGAACGCCATTACAACTCTCCCACTTGGAAGATTACTGATTTTCAAGGCGGACCCTTTCCAGAGGAACAACTCCCCTTCCGACAGGTTATGGCGACAGGTCAACCCGTTTTCGATGTCCAGCATGGGATTGAATGGGCTGATGGGACACGTAAATACCTTTCCATTAATGGCGCTCCTTTAAAAGATGCAGACGGAGTTATTACCCGTATTGTTTTCTCGATTAGTGATATTACTAACCGCCAAAAAGTAGAAGAACAGTTATTATATGATGCTTTACATGATAAGTTAACCAAGTTACCGAATCGTACTCTATTTATGGAGCGAGTTGACCATGCCCTTAAATTAGCCAAACGAAATCAGGATTATTTATTTGCGGTTCTATTCCTGGATTTGGATCGATTTAAGATTGTGAATGATAGCTTGGGACATAATGTTGGTGACCAACTCCTAATTGCCACCGCCCGCAAGTTAGAAAAATGTTTACGAACTACTGATACCGTTGCCCATTTAGGTGGAGATGAATTTACGATTCTCCTCGAAGATATTAAAGATATTAAAGATGCAACTCGTGTAGCTGAGCGGATTCAGGTAACCTTGAAATCCCCCTTTAACTTGAACAATCATGAGGTATTTACGAGTGCGAGTATTGGCATTGCTCTCAGTTCCACAGGATATGAGCGCACCGAAGACATATTAAGGGATGCTGATATTGCCATGTATCGGGCGAAAGAATTAGGCAAAGCTCGTCATGAAATATTTGATAAAATTATGCATGATCAGACCCTAAAATTATTGACCTTGGAAAATGACTTGCGGCGAGCATTGGAACGGCATGAATTTGAAGTCTATTATCAACCGATTACCTCATTAGTAACAGGTACGCTAACCGGATTTGAGGCACTGGTGCGTTGGCAACATCCAGAGCGAGGTTTAGTCTCACCGGTAGAGTTTATCCCAGTCGCCGAAGACACTGGACTGATTATTCCTCTGGGAGAGTGGGTACTCTATGAAGCTTGTCGCCAACTGCGAAGGTGGCAAACTCAATTCCCCACACCAGAGCCATTGAAAATTAGTGTCAATTTATCGGGCAAACAGATTAAAGAGCCGGATCTGATTGGGCAAATTGATCATATTTTAGAAAAGTCAGGCTTAGATGGCAGATTTTTGAAGCTAGAAATTACCGAAAGTGTCTTAATGGAAAATGCCGAAACAGTCACCAAAATGCTGCTGCAATTGAGAGCAAGAGATATCCAGTTGTCAGTGGATGACTTTGGCACGGGATATTCATCCTTAAGTTACTTACACCGATTTCCCGTGAATACCCTTAAAATTGACCGTTCTTTTGTCAGCCAAATGAATTCAAAAAACCGCAATGCTGAGATTATCCGCACCATTATTACCCTGGCTCATAGTTTAAGAATGGATGTCATTGCTGAAGGTGTAGAAACTCTAGAACAATTGACTGAATTGAAACTATTAAACTGTGAACAAGGACAAGGTTATTTATTTTCCAAACCTTTAACTAAGAGTGAAGCCGGACTTTTATTAGTCAGACTTCCTCAATGGTAAGGTAGACGTGTCGCTACTCCAAAGCTTGAGGACAAAGTTCCAGTCTCCTAATCCCTGCTTCCTTTCACTACCCTTGCGCCCAACCCTACGATCATGCAATATATCGAGAAAATCTTTAAAGTAATACGTTAAAACATCATGATTTTTACCGCCTGTCTTTAAATCGCCTCGGCAAATTGGCTTCCATCCACCCCCCAGCACCCCCACACCCCAGCACCCCTGCTATGATTGAACCGAATTCAGTCATCAACGCCCTTAGACGTTAATATAGGACTAATTTAATGTAACTGAAATTTGAGATTAGAGAAATTGCTATCTGAGCCACTGATTTCTACCAAATTTCCTGGTGATATATTCAAACTCGCCAATGGGTTAACTATCATTCACCAGCATTTACCCGCAACGCCTGTCGTTGTGGTTGATGTCTGGGTGAGGGCTGGTGCAACTGTCGAACCCGATGAATGGTGCGGGATGGCTCATTTTTTGGAACACATGATTTTCAAAGGGACACAGCGACTGGTTCCCGGCGCCTTTGATACGGTGATTGAACGTCATGGGGGGCTGACAAATGCGGCGACTAGCCACGATTATGCACATTTCTTCATTACCACCGCCGCACAATACCTCAATGAAACCCTACCCCCGTTGGCGGACTTACTTTTATCTCCAGCCATTCCCGACGTCGAATTTGATCGAGAACGAGATGTGGTGTTAGAAGAAATTCACTCCTGTTATGATAATCCCGACTGGTTAGGATTTCAGGCACTCTCAGAGACAATTTACCAGTATCACCCCTATAGGCGCTCTGTTTTGGGCAACGAAGCGCAATTGAGGGCGCACATTCCTCAGCAGATGCGCCATTTCCACGCGACTCACTACCAACCCGACAATATGACGGTGGTGATTATTGGGGGAGTTGAACAAGAATCGGCGCTAAATTTAGTGAATCAGTCTTTTACCTCGTTTGCGACTCCCGGTGATTGTCCCCAATTAATCGCCGAAGCCGAACCACCGATTACTGAGATTCGGCGTCAGGAACTGTATTTACCGCGAATCGAACAAGCCCGCCTATTTATGGCTTGGGTGGGACCGGGTGTGGATCAGTTAAAGGATGCTTATGGTTTAGATTTACTTTCGGTATTATTAGCCGATGGACGCTCGTCCCGGTTAGTGAGACAATTGCGTGAGGAAGAGCGACTTGTTCAAAATATTGGCAGTGGTTTTTCACTCCAGCGGGATTCTAGCTTGTTTACGATCAATGCCTACCTAGAGCCTGAGCATCTAGAGCGAGTCGAAGCGTTGATTTGTCAGCATCTACTAGAATTACAGCAGACACCGATATCCCCGGAAGAAATCCGTCGCTGTCAGCGGTTATTGTGTAATGACTATATTTTTTCCACCGAAGCTGCTGGTCAGATAGCTGGATTGTATGGGTATTACAATACGATCGCGACTGCAGAATTATCTGTAACCTATCCCGCTCAAATTCAACGACTGACCCCAGTAGACTTGATGCACTTAGCGCAGCGTTATCTTTCTCCTTATCACTATGCCGTAACTGTTCTCAAACCCGTGAGTGAAGATTTGGTGATGGGGGAATTCTTTTGATAGAGACGCGCCATGGCGCGTCTCTACATGATGCGTCTTTCCGGGGCTCTTTTGACGACTATCGTTTCTTATCCTTACCCAGATGCAACTCGCGCCCGCCCCGACCAAATTTTGAACTTTGAATTATCGATTATGCCTTCTAGTCTAACTGCCTCACCCCAACAGTCCAGTATCCATCGCACGGTTTTAGATAATGGCATTGTGGTTATTGCCATCGAAAATTCAGCCGCCGATATTATTGCTACTCGCCTATTTTTTCGCACGGGTAGCCAAAGAGAACCGCGAGATAAGGCGGGATTAACTCATCTGCTGGCTGCTGTCTTGACTAAAGGCACCGCCGAACTTTCCTCGATTGAAATCGCCGAACGAGTTGAATCAGTCGGCGCTCAACTGAATACAGATGCAGCAACGGATTACTTTTTACTGTCGCTGAAAACGGTATCCTCAGACTGGCTGGATATGTTAAAGCTAGCCGGACAGATTTTGCGCTCGCCTAGTTTCCCGGAAGCCGAGGTGGAATTGGAACGGGAGCTGACGATTCAGGATATTCGCTCGCAAAAAGAGCAACCCTTTAGCATTGCCTTTGAGCAGTTGCGACAGGTATTATATCAGGATCACCCTTATGCTGTTTCTGTATTGGGTACAGAAGCCACGGTTTCGGAACTATTACCGACGGATTTAAAAGAGTATCATCAAACCTATTTCCGCCCGGATAACCTAGTTATTAGTGTCGCTGGGCGGATCTCACCAGAAGCAGCCGTTGAGCAGATTGAGCAAGTCTTTGGTGATTGGCAACCGCCCTCAATTCCTTTACCAACCCTGACGTTACCGTTAATTACCACTCAGCCTTGCCGAGTTGTTACTCCCCAGGAGACACAGCAATCGGTGGTAATGTTGGGGTATTTAGCCTCATCGGTTACTGATCCGGATTATGGGGCGCTAAAACTGCTGAATACCTATCTGGGGAATGGGCTTTCCAGTCGCTTATTTGTGGAATTGCGGGAAAAGCGGGGATTAGCCTACGATGTTTCCGCGTTTTATCCTACGCGCCAATGTGACTCCCTATTTGTCGTGTATATGGGAACCGCCCCCGAAAATACAACAATCGCGATGGAGGGATTACGCACAGAAGTGGAACGCCTTGGCACTCTGAGGTTGAGTGAAGAGGAACTACAAGGGGCTAAAAATAAACTTCTGGGTCAATATGCTTTAGGGAAACAAACCAATGCTCAACTTGCCCAGATTTATGGCTGGTATGAGACTCTAGGATTGGGAATTGAGTTTGACCTCAAGTTTCAGCAGGATATTGCCCAAGTGACGCCAGAGATGGCGCAAGCGGCGGCACAGCGTTTCTTTGGGGAACCTTATATTTCTTTAGTGGGTCCGACTGAAGCGATTAACCAGATAGTTTGAGATCCCAGACGTGCCATGGCACGTCTCTACAATATTGGGGGATCTTGCCTCTAATTCGATACCTGTTTGAGGATAGTCACCGGACCTGCGTCTTTGAGGATCTGCATTTGCTGGGAATTGCGAACCAGCAGCGCCCCCGCAAAGCCTAGTGAATTGACCGAGATAGATTCAAATTCTTCTTGCTTTCGCGGCACAATCAGCATCCATTCTCGTGTGGCTAGCAGGTTGTAGGGGGCGGATTGTTTGATTCCCTGGTGGGGCTTACCCACGGCATCTAGAAGTCTGTGATAAGCGTCCAGAATGGCTTTAGCGGCAACGTCTGGATTGTCTATCCAAGCGGGATCGAATCGGGTTAGGGCATGAACGAAGGGAAAGCTAGGTATTCTACCAATGGAACCCTGAAAATTAGCCGATGCGATCGCGGCTTCGATGGGTAGTTTGGATATCTCCGGTATTAGGGGTAAAGGAACGAGTTGTAAATGTTTGTGTCGCTGACTCGCACCCGCTATTTTGCCGCCGTTATAGAAGGCTAAGCCATCAATTTCCGCTAAACCTGCCCACATTGCCTGAAAATCGGATAATGTTAGCCAATTATCCTGGTCTTCATACTCTCGTGTGACAATGAGGAGGTGATAGTCAACTACGTTGAATTTATTTAACAGACACAGGTGGGTGTCCGAAATATCCGCAACGAATAAATCTTCCTCGTAAGGGAGAAATGGGTTAAAATTCGCTTTTTTCTTCTTTTCCTTGGCTTTGCGATTGAGGTTAGAGACTATCCGCACCAGAAAGCGAATCCCATCATGTTCGACAAACTCATACTCGGTTGCGATGGGTTGCAATGCGCCGCATTGGAGGGCGTGTTCGGTTGTCTTTTGAACCTTTGACCATAATGTACCAGGTTTTAGGGTTAGTGTTTTCTGTTCAGTGGGTTTTTCTTCGGGCATAGTCAATTGTCGTATCCGCAGCGTGCGAATCTAATCTAGACGATCTGATGAATTTTGCCCAGAACTAGAGTGTCGGTTGTGTAATCCCAGTTAAGGGTAACAAGCAGTAATCAGAGGACATCTGTTAGGAGCGGAATTATGTTTTTTCAACGCAAAGGACGCAGAGGTTAACGCAGAGGTACGCAGAGGGATTTCAGGGGGAATGTTTCTAGCCGCCTCACCAATAATGCCAAAGTCGTAGAGGACAGCTTTAATAATTGTTCTGTTTGCCATGAAATATTCAAATTACATTCCCTCTGTCTGGCACGGACTTTAAAAAAATTTTACTGACTCCTATCGCCAGGGAATTAATTTCTTATCTTAAAGCTAAAGTAAGCTAAAAGTTACTAGGGTAAGTATTTGAACCCATTTTAGAGGATTGACTTTGTACAGACATTCCGCCGCAACGTCTCTACGGCTTTGAACCGCTAACTGCTAGTTCCGAATCCTATTCATATGATATATCCTAACTAAGTAACTCATCCTAACGGCTATGAAACTTCTACTCGCCTCGCTGATCATCACTCCCCTGTTTACTCTACTTAGTTCAGCTATTGCTTTAGCTGAAGTTCGTACTCAAGTGATTGAATACCAACAGGGTGATACTGTACTCCAAGGCTTTCTGGCTTACGATGATGAGATTGAGGGAAAGCGCCCCGGTGTGATGGTGGTTCACGCCTGGAAAGGATTGGGAGATTACGAGAAACAACGGGCAAAACAGCTTGCTGAATTAGGTTATGTGGCATTTGCGGCTGATATTTATGGTAAGGGAATTCGACCCAAAACCAATGAAGAAGCTAGAGAACAAGCGACTATTTATCGATCCAATCGTCAATTAATGCGCGATCGCGCCCAAGCTGGATTGCAAGTGTTGCAACAATATCCGCTGACGGATGCTAATCAAGTTGCCGCGATCGGTTATTGTTTTGGAGGCGGTACAGTATTGGAATTAGCCCGCAGTGGTGCGCCAGTTGCTGGGGTAGTTAGCTTCCATGGGAATTTGGATACACCCAATTCCGCAGATGCTCAAGGGATTAAAGGTAGAGTTTTGGTGTTGCATGGTGCAGCCGATCCTTTAGTTCCTGACGAGCAAGTTGATGCTTTTAAACGAGAAATGAATTATGCCAATGTAGACTGGCAAATGGTTATGTACGGTAATGCTGTTCACAGCTTTAGTGATCCGAATGCGGGAAATGACCCCTCAACGGGAGTGGCTTACAATGAGTTGGCTGATAAGCGCTCTTGGGCGGCAATGAATCGGTTTTTTGCTGAACTATTTCGTTAGATTCGTCATTCGTCATTTATCATTTGATCTGCTGGATAGGATATCCTATCTTGAGTTATCCTTTCCTTCCTTACATCCTTACTTCTTCCCTTCTGCCCTCTGCCTTGGATAGAAAGACATCTGCGATCGCACCCACTTAAAATGAATGATACTGAAGTGAAGCTGGTGGGCAATGCCCACCCTACGGTATATATGCGATCGCACCCGATTAGGATTAATCTGGTTGAAACTCGCTCGTTGGTGGCAACGTCAATGCTTCTGGAAAACATTGGCGTTTATCAAAGGATTGGTATTTTACACTATGCGTCGCATTTTTGGCATCCTACCTCTGGTATTTTTACGGCAAAGTCTTCCCGTTGTTGCCCAAGAGTCAACAACCCTTGACCCAGTTGAACAGGTGATCGCGGCGGGATGGATGAATCGCGATCGCGAGGGGGATTTTCAGGCACAAAGAATTCTCAATCGAGCTGAATTGGCATCGATTTTAGTCAAAACCTTTGACTTAGAAAAACGAGTCGCCCAACCCGACAAACCCATTCCTGTCCTTGATGTACCTACCTCTCATTGGGCATATCGTGATATTCAATTGGTCTTGCAAAATAACGTGATGATGGGTTACCGTCAGGGACGATTTTTTCCTAATCAACGGGTTACTCGTGCCGAAGCATTCTCTATTTTAGCTCAAGCCTATGGCGTGTTTCAGTTTCCAGAGGATACGGTGACTGAACTGCTTTCGCGCTATCCCGATGCTGAAAAAATACCGACTTGGGCAAGAAAGTCAATTGCCACGGCTTTGTATGAAGGGTTCGTTAATATTGATCCCTTAAATAATTCTATTGCTCCTCTCCCACCGATGACCCGTGGAGATATGGCTTATGCCTTGAGTAAGTATCTGGAACGACAAGAAATCACTGCCCCGATTCCCTGGACTGTTGAGGAACCGGCGCCCATGTAACAAAACTCCCAGGAAACATGTTTTGACCCAATGATTTGAGTATAGGGCGACCCGCTCCTATTCAGCGGATTCGGGGTTGTTCATTTTGGTAAGCGGGTCGTCCCTATATTCCTCTATGATAAGAAAGGACAGCTTTTTCTGAAGGAATACAATGAACCATGAACCATGAACCATGAACAAGATAAAAAAAGATAGTATTGTTAATTAAGCTTGTCCACCTTCCATCGCTGTGATCACTCAGCTATTTTTGAACGTAATTTAGGAGAAAGGGGTATCTAATGAATTCTGAACCCTCTAATGAAAATATAAACACCCCCTTAGTTTCAGCCGTGGTTGAGGCTACGCTCAACCAAAATTACCCTCGTCTTAATAAACTTCTTAAAACCGCGCTATATGACACTCCTATCCAAGAACCTGAATCATTACGAGCGCAAATCGCTAGAAATTTCCTGATTCAAGTGGCTCAAGGTTTAGAGGAATCCGTGGGCGCGAAGCACCATATCCTGGCTTGGTTTATGGTATATGTCGGCTTGGGAAGCGCACCACCAGAGGCAATTCAAGCCGCGCAAATGGTACTCGACGAAGGATTAAAACCCTTTGCCGATTTCTTTGTGGATCGTCAAGGGATTCATTTCTATAATCATGGTGATAAGGCGGACAACATTAATAAAATTCCGCCTCGTCTATCGGAGTTTACCCAGATGACTGTGCGGATTTCTCAGGAAGAAGTGCAGCAAGTTATGGGGAAATACAGTTTATCGGAAGAGAAAGCTCGACAAGTGGTCTTAAATCTGAAAATATTGGAGCAGAAAATGCATGTTCCTTTTCAACAATTATTGACGATTTTAGATGCTAATGAAGCTTTACTGAATCAGGTGATGACATTGGATTTAAGTCAACCCGATAAGCCAAACCGTTTTGGTATGTAATAATAAATCAGGTGCTAGTACAAAAAGGCTCCAAGGCAGAAGGTTTTAAGGTTTATGATATCTGCTAAATACTGAATCAGGGCTTTAGTCATGGGATTTAATCGGATTGGATGCACTACCTGCGTAACTATCTTTGTTGTTGTCTTAGTTCCGTTGCTATTGAGTTCAACTGGATTATTCTCTAAAACGCATCTGTTGGCGTTCTCAGTTGATGCTCGTAAAGCAGAGGCAGAGCGATGGTTAAAACAAGGGGTTGAGCAGTTGCGCCAGCAGGAATTGGATGGGGCGATAAAGTCGAGCCAGCAAGCATTGAGGATTTATCAGGATAGTCGCGATCGCGTGGGTATAGCGCAGTCCTTAAATCATCTGGCATTGGGATTATACAAAAAAGGTCAATACCAAGCCGCCGAGCAAACCTGGCGCGAAGGGATTCAGGTTTTGGTATCTGCATCACCTGATAATAAAAGCCATGATACCCAATCAAAACGAGTAGAAACACAAGTTGCAATTTATCAGCTATTGCAAAAATCATTAATTGCTCAGGGCAAAATTAATCAAGCTCTTTTAGTGTCTGAGCAGAGTCGGGCAATGGTGTTTAGAGAATTATTGCTCGCGGGTTCCCCGGACATTTCAAGTGTTACATCTCCCATCGCACCACCAACAATTGAGCGGATTCAACAGATTGCCCAAGAGCGAAACGCGACCCTGGTAGAATATTCGATTATTGATCATCCCTTGGCTGAAACTAATCAACCCGAAGAACTCTTCATTTGGGTGGTTGAACCAACAGGGGAAATCACCTTTCGTCAGAGCAATCTCACGCAACTTTGGCAAGAAGAAAAAACTACCCTAACCGACTATGTAAGTAATATCCGTCAATCCCTCGCCGCTTCCCAGTGGGGTACTGGTAGTTCTCGGCGCAAGATTCGACCTTTTATGCAACTGTATCAGGTTTTAATTGAACCGATCGCAGATAAATTGCCCACTGATCCAAACGCCCATGTTATCTTCATTCCGCAACAATCGCTGTTGATGATTCCTTTTTCTCCTCTGCAAGATGAGTCGGGTAACTATTTGCTGGAAAAACACACAATTTTAACCGCTCCAGCAATTATGGTATTGGATATCACTCGCCGAAGCCAGGTTAATATTCCAGAATCTCTGCAACAATGGTTAGTGGTGGGAAATCCTAACCCGATGCCTGGAAACTTCTCGCCGTTACCCGCTGCTGAACAAGAAGCCAAGGCGATTGCTTCTCTGGTGAACACCCAAGCGATTACGGGAGAGGTAGCGACTAAAGCCGAGATTGTGCCGCAGATGTCCGCTTCACGAGTGATTCATTTAGCCACTCATGGTATATTTGATGAACAGCAAGGATGGGAGAGTGCGATCGCGCTGGCATCAACGCAGACTGATAATGGCTGGCTAACGGCAAAAGAAATCCTGGATTTAAACCTTACTGCTGAGTTAGTGGTTCTTAGTGCTTGTAATACGGGGCGAGGGAGTATTAGTGGGGATGGGTTGGCTAGCTTATCTAGTGCTTTAATAGCATCAGGGGCGTCTAGTGTGATTGTCTCTTTATGGTCAATTCCTGACTCACCCACCGCCTTCTTAATGCAGGAATTTTATTATAATTTACAGCAAAATTCTGACAAAGCCCAAGCCTTACGAAAAGCCATGTTAACCACGATGGAAAAATATCCCGATCTCCGGGATTGGGCAGCATTTACGTTAATCGGTGAAAGTCAGTAGGGGTAAGGCATTGCCATGGCTAGCCGGTGTAGGGTTGCTTTGTAGGTTGGGTCCTTGGAACGAAACCCAACGCAAGACAAAAGCCAATCGCCCACAGACTAGAAGTCTGGGGCTATACAAAATTGAGTCCGCCTACGCGGACTCAATTCAGCCTGCGGAGGCAGGCTTTGTTTGTGTAGCAGCGATTTCAATCGCCATGGCAAAACGGGGTAATAAAGGCTTTCTCCCCCTGCTCCCCCTGCTCCTCCTGCTTCAAGAGCGGCGCCCCTACGTCCTACATTGGCTGCCATTTCATTTAGGATAGCTATAAAGGAGGCTTTTCTGTGGCAGGGATCAGACAATGGTGCGATTAAAAACGTGGCAATGGATCGTATTGGCAATGCCGATCGCGTCCATCATTATATTCTTACTCCTATCGGCAGGTTGGCAAATCCACGAATGGGGGATTAATTGGATCTGGGCTATCTTTATCCTGATCTTCGCGGGTTGGCGTTGGCTGCTGGTGAAATGGACCAGATCAACCGTCGATCAAGTAGAAGCCGCCGTGGCGGAGGTTAGAGATCAACTCGACGCCACCACAGAGGAAACAACCGCCTTAAGAGCCACCGATGAGGCGACTCAAACCGCCGAAACCGCCCTGCAAACGGTGCTGAAAAAGGCACAGGATGATCCGCCGATGTGGGAAGATTGGCAAAGGTTTTGGCAACGATGTCAGGAACTTGTTATCGCCATCGCCCATATCTATCAGCCGGAGGCGAAATATCCTTTACTAAATATCTACATTCCCCAAGCTTACGGGTTAATTCGGGGAACGGTGGATGACTTGGATCAGTGGATGCAGAAATTATCGCCGGCGCTGAATCAAGTAACCGTGGGACAGGGATTGCAAGCGTATAAAGTGTACCAGAAACTGGAACCCTCCGCCCGGAAACTTTGGCAAGCCTGGAGTTGGGCGCAGTGGGTGATGAATCCAGTGGCGGCGCTAGCAAGACAAGCGAGTCAGCGTTCGAGTAATCAAGCCACCCAGCAACTGTTGGTAAATTTAGGACAAATGCTGCGAGAAGCGGCGTTAAAGAACTTATCTCGACAAGCGATCGCGCTTTATAGTGGAAGTACCCCACCGGGTTCAGCTACAATCTCCCCACCCAAACCCCAACTCCCCCAGGTAAAAACTAAAACCCTGCGGGATATCCTAGAACAAGCCGAACCCGTGGAAGCGGTTGCACAAAAGCCGGTGAGTATATTACTGGTGGGGCGTACTGGATCAGGTAAAAGTAGCCTAATTAATACATTATTCCAGGCAGACCGTGCCGAAGTCGATGTCTTACCCAGTACCGATCGCATCCAGAATTACCACTGGCAAACCCCAACCGGAGAAACCCTGACGCTGTGGGATACGCCGGGATATGAACAAGTCAACCGATCCGATTTACGGGACTTGGTACTCGATTATGCCACGAACGCCGATTTACTGCTATTGGTAACCCCCGCCCTCGATCCGGCGCTACATAGTGATGCGGAGTTTCTCCAGGAAATCGAAGCCGATATTGAAGACTTACCTGCGATTACCATTGTCACCCAAGTGGATCGCCTGCGCCCGATCCGAGAATGGCAACCCCCTTATGATTGGCAATGGGGTGAAGGTACCAAAGAAAAAGCGATTCGAGAAGCGACAGAGTATCGCGCCCAGAGTTTAGGGAAATGGTGCGATCGCGTGTTACCTGTGGTGACGGCTGATTGGAAAACCGGGCGCACCCCTTGGAATATCGAGGCGCTATCGTTAGGATTAGTTGACGCGATCGCACCTGCTAAACAAATGCGTCTAGCCCGCTTTTTGCGAAACCGAGAAGCCCGCCTAGTAGAAGCAGCTAAAATCATTGACCATTATACATTTCAGATGGCAACGACTCAGGGGTTGGCGGCGTTTCTCAAAAGTCCTGTGCTACAGTTTGTATCCACATTGACAACAGGATCTCCCACGTTAGCGTTTGCCCTCGCTGAACAAATTCCCGTCGAACAGTTACCTGTGGTGATTGGTAAATTACAGATGGCGTATGACTTATTCTCCTTGCTAAATGCAGAGGATACCCAGATCAAATTGGACTTGCGATCGCTTTGGTCATTATTATTAGATAATTCGTCTTCTCCCGATCGCAATGCCTGGGCATTTGGTCACGCCTTGGTGGAATATTGGACACAGCATTTGAGTATTGAACAATTACGAGAAAAGTTTAAGTTTTATCTAAATCAGCAATCCGAGAGTTAGAATATTTTCATAAAATGGAGGTGAACTATTTCCATCCGACCAACCCATCAGCAATTACGGCATGGATTATTTTGAATTGCTTCAACAAGATAGAAAGCACAATAAAAAAGGGATTATTGCCATAGATTTAGTGAGATTTAGCTTTAAGGCTTAACGCTGGGTGTAGTACATCGGGAGCATGTCACCTTTGTAGGTTGGGTTGAGGTACGAAACCCAACGAGAGGAGGTTAGCTTGAAGGTTATGTGCTTTCCCTGACATGCTCCCTAGTACATCTGGATGGGGGGGAAGTTCAGTCTAAAGTCCAGTGGGCAGGAGTTGCCGAATTAATTTTCTAGTTTTATAATCTAAGTAAGCACCTCTGTACTCTAAGTTAGTTTTGAGTGTGCAGATAAAAAGGAATTCATATTTAGCGTATTTATCTCTACTTAGCAGTTGCCTGTCATTCTAGATAAGTAAGTGAGAAGTAGAGATAAATATACTAAGCATGTTTTCTAGTTAGACTTAGGCTGTGCCACAGCCTACAATTCCGACATGGCTAAGTTTTTATCTGGCTAGGTTAAGGAAGTCTGACTATTATCTCACATTGAATCTTACTGAGATTCCAGGATGATTCCTGGAATACTCTGAGTGCTGGGTGCTTAATGTTCTTTAAGGCATAAAAGCCATGAATAAATTTTGCACCGTAGCAATTTACTGGGATTTTGAGAATGTCAGACTTGAATCCGATCAAACTAAGTGTTTGATCGATTTGGCTGAATCACAAGGGCGTCTAGTCACTCAGAATGTTTACGCCCATTGGAACCAAACAACTCAGCGTTTTCACTCTATTCTTGAACGTCACCGTTTTCAACGGATTAATGTGGAAAAAGGGAGAAACAGTGCTGATCAGAAATTGACGTCTGACTGTCGGGAAGAACTATCTAGTGATACATCTCCCAATATATTTATCATTGTATCTGGAGACAGAGGATTTCTTCCCTTAGTTAAAAAACTGCAAAGTCAGGAAAAATATGTCATTGTTGTTGGTCGGCATGTCAGCCGTCGTCAACTAATGAAACTGGCTGATAAATTTTACTTGGACGAGAAGTTGTGTAAATTAGCTGGATAATGGGCAAAATGCCTGTATTTTTTAGCTAACTACGACAATTGTACTCCAACTTAGATTTAGATACCTGACTTTGTAAATAAGTTGGGTATCTTTTTAGACCAGATTTCGACGAGGATACAAAATGTTTTTATATGGATTTATTTCAGGGCTATTCACCTGAACGAATGCTTTCCATCTTAAAGGATAGATGTCAATATTTAATCGAGAGAGGTTCAACCTTAAATAATCCTCACATTCCGGCGTCTTATTTTCAAGGTTGGAAACGGATTACCGAAAATCATGCTCAACGTCTGCGGGAATTGGTAGCGGAAGCACTTCACAATAAAGCTTGAGCAATAGAAACAGCCACTCTATACGCCATTGGTGGGGGAACAGCATTACCAATTTGACCAAGGGCTTTATAAACAGCGCCATTAAATGACCAAGATTCAGGAAAGCCTTGCAAAATGGCACAGTCAGGTACAGATAACCTAAAGTGACCATTATCTGGTACAAATAAACGTGCTTGTTCTCGATTTAAAGCGACTCCATTGGGCCAAATTTGCAGTTTTGCCCAAATCTTTTGGGCGGAAACACTACTCAACACGGACGTGGTATGACGGGGACCTGTAAGAGAACTGCGAATAGTAGGAGATAAGGAATCAAATCCGATATCGGGTAATCCTAATGCTTCACGCACCCCCATACAAGGTTGTAAAGTTTCAGACTGCTCTAGAAGCGGAAATAGATCAAGTTGAACAGGTGTTTTAGCATTATCAGTGGGCAAATGATTCCAAACGTGGGTGGGGAGAGGAGACTGATACGTTGTCGCCAAACGTTACTCAAGGTAACGCCAGACTCAGGTAAAATATCTTGACTTCTCCTTGGTATAAATAACCAAGGATTCTAAAAGGATACTTCGGGACGGGTTAAAACGCCGTCTCTTCGTTTTATCTTTTTAGAGTTCCAGATAAATAATCTGGATGGCGCAGTCAATAACGCCCTACAGACCTTGACTAAATTTAACTTTAGCTGTATCTCTACTTTTCTTAAGATATTAGCCGCTCCATTTCCATCGGCATTAATGATATGCCCTGCGGTAGTCCGAAACATCCCACGCTTAACTCTTTTCCCACTTGACTTCCACCCTTTCGGCTTTTGGCCAAATACAGGTAGAACGTCATTGTCCAAAAATGACGCTTGGGATGTATACGATTCTTCGGTCTCTACAAACCGGATACCATGCTGTTCACACAACTGAGATATTCGATTCTTTAACCGGGATGTTGGTATCTGAACAAACTCTTGGTTGTTTTTCTTGCCTAGTTCAATACCATTTTTATTGCCCTGGTTCCAGCCAAATACAACTGTGCCAATCCGATAGTGTAAACAATGAGCAATGACCATCCGCGCTGCCTTATTTACCGCGTCTCGCATTTGACGATTCCGTTTTTCAGTGATTTGGGCTAGCTCATCATTCCAAAATCCTTGAGGTTTTCCTTTCTTTAGTTCAGCCACCCGTTTGTTATAGAACTGATTCAAGCTTTTCAGTTTCCGCCCATCTATCATAAAACTGGTTCCTATATTGGACACACAGGTTAACCAGTTATTAACCCCCGGATCTATTCCTAATGCCCGACTCTTATCTACATCGGCTTTGACCGATGGTAACTGGTACACGAATTCTGCATAAAAACATCCATTCCTCGGCAAGATTCGCAGTTCCTTGATTTCCTTGAATGCCAGATTGGATGGCATTGTCAGCAAGAATTCGCCTAACTTAAACCAGGTCTTAACCATTCTGCCCAAAGGAACCCGAATTTGTCCATTTTTTAGGCTTAAAGCCTGTTTAGGATAGCTAACTACTGCTAATCCCCCTTTCTTACGGTACTTGGGCAATTTTGGATAAACCTGAATCTTGCCCTCTTTAAACGCTTTAGTTAATTCCCTAAATGATTTAAAGGACTCACTGACCGACCGCAATACCTGTTGAGCGGCTTGAGAGTGCAATGGCTGGAAATGTTTGTGATTTTTATATTCTTTTTCCAGGTCGTATTTACCAATTAAATACTGCCGCTTAAACCACAATTGCCGCGCATAATATATACCGCAGTTGGTTAGCTTGTTCGCTTCAGAACAGATAAAGTCTAAGATAGCGGCTAATTCTACACCATCCTTCAATAATACTTGTTGGCATCCATACAATTTATATCACCTCCTAACGTATATTATACTCTATATTACATCACGCAACCGTTATAATAATGGTCGAATAAATTCGACTTAGTTACAGACGCTCGGTTTCATCCCTCGGATAAATCGCGAGGGCTTTCACCTTCGCTATTTTGTAAGAAACGTTAGAGCGAGAATTCGATAAATCTCGATACATCTATAACTTATGTAAGACCTGAGAAGGCATTGAAATACCGAGGGACAATCGGAAATTTAAGCTTGAGGAGTGAGCTTGTTGGCTCAAGTATGCTCTTTCAGACCAAAGGAAAACCACTCAACTTGTTGAAGCGGATGACCTAAGGCAAGAACAGCCCAAGAATCACCCGCGTTTTAACCGGGTGAGTGTCAACCTCTACTAGGCAGAGTGAGCGATCGCGAAGGTTTTCGGTCTACTGAATGTCAGAATAGTCTGATAAGCTATCTAGGAAGCTGACTTAGGGTCAGCCCTAAAGTTGTCACGGCTCAAAAATCGGGTTGGCATTGAGAGACACCATGGAATGGCACGGAACAGATGCTCAAAGTTTGGCAATTATCGATCGCGAAATTGGCGCTCATACCTTTTCACCCGCCGAGTACGAAATTGTGCGCCGGGTGATTTATGCCACAGCCGACTTTGAGTATCAAAAGCTAATTCGCTTTTCCGAACGTGCCTTACAAGCCGGTGCGGCGGCGCTAGCGGCTCGTACTACGATTGTGGTTGATGTGCCGATGGTACAGGTGGGAATTACGCCTCACATCCAAGAAACCTTTGCCAATCCCGTCTATTGCAGCATGGAAGCCATCACGCGCCCCCAAAAAGAAAAGACGAAGGCGGCTTGGGGAATTCAAACCCTAGCCAGACGCTACCCAGAGGGGATTTTTGTGGTAGGGCAAGCGCAAACGGCGCTAACGGCTTTGGTAGAATTGATTGAAGCTGAGGAAATCCGCCCCGCACTTGTTATTGGTACGCCTTCAGGATTTGTTGAGGTGGATGTTGCTAAATCCCGACTCGAAGATTCCTTAGTGCCTCATATTCGCATAGAAGGGCGCAAAGGTTCATCGGTTGTGGGGGCGGCTATTGTTAATGGACTGGTAGACTTAGCATGGCAGGCGTATGGGCAGGATAGTGCGGGTGTCAGTTGAATTCTGGTGCGATCAAAGACTCAACCTACTTGCGTTGACATGCACCCGTTGAGTTGTGTGTAGGGGCGGGTTTTACTGCTATCGTTTCTTTCCTTACCCAGATGTAACTCGCGCCCGCCCTGACTAGTGCAGCGTACTTCCCCAGCTAAGAGACGCGCCATGGCGCGTCTCTACATTGCTTCCCCGGCTTCCCCGGCTTCCCCATCCCATCAACGTCGGCGACGGCGAGTCTTAACCACACGCTTAGCTGGATAATCATCCTCCTCGGCTTGAGTTAACTTGCGACTAACCTGGTTAAACACATCATGCTGTAAGTAAGGATAGTCACTTACCCAGATATTCAAACGAGGAATATAAATATCACTGCTTTTGGCAATACGGGATAAATCAGGCTGATTAGACATCACCACCATCTGGGCAATTTGACCGGCAACAATGCCTTTGTGAGTGCGGCGTAGAGGGACTTGTAGAAGTGTGGTAAATCCAGTCTCGTCACCGACTTCTAGATTAAGGCATCGCTCCCGATTTTCCACAATCACCAACTCACCCCGATTGTTGACATTTTCTTCAGTACCAATCAATTCTTCGGTGACAAATACATCCAATACTCGACCTTGCCAGAAGCCGCTATATTTATAGCGACGTACCTCCAGATTCCGCCGACTTGCCCAGTAGACAGGACTCCAAAACCAGTACAACCCAGTGATAATAACTAAGAGAAAGCGTAAGGGATCAAACCCTTCACCCAAAAAGAGTCCGAAGAGCAATACGACGACTACAGCGACAACCGAAATCAGCAGTCGCCTTAAAAACTCTGGGAACTTACCCCAGTAGTAAGAATACTGGGGAGCTGTCGCAATCAAGGGAATGATTTGCTCAAAGGTCTGGCGGGTAAGTGGTACTAGCATGGGTTTTAGTCATTAGTCATTGATCATTGGTCATTGGTCATTGGTCATTGGTCATTGAGTCACATTGAGGACTTGGAAAAAACAAAAGACGTAGCTTGCTTCTTTTCGAGAGCAAATATGACAAAGGGCGAATGACGAATAACATTACAATATTTTATCTAATCCGTAGATGAGAGATTTGAGCTGAGTTACCTTGCGAATGGCAAGCAAGACTCCTGGCATATAACAAGAGCGATCGCTGGTATCATGACGCAGGGTGTAGATTTGACCGGTAGCACCAAAGATAACTTCTTGGTGAGCGATTAAACCGGGTAAGCGGACACTGTGAATGCGGATGTTGTCATTGGCGACACTACCCCTAGCCCCGGCTAATTTTTCCGTTTCTTCTACCGTAGCGGGATTATAGGTTTTGCCCAATCCGGCTAATTGTTGAGCGGTTTGAATCGCTGTACCGCTTGGGGCGTCAGCTTTTTGATTGTGGTGGAGTTCGATAATTTCAACGTGGTCAAAGTAGTGGGAGGCTTGGATGGCGGCTTGTTGCAATAAGACCATACCAATGGAAAAATTGGGAATAATTAAGGCACCTGTGGTGGCTTTTTCGGCAAACTCACCCAAGTCTTGGATTTGATCACTCGTGAGTCCAGTTGTGCCGACAACCGGACGAACCCCATAAGCAATCGCGGTGCGGACATTCTCATAAACGCTGTCAGGGTGGGTAAAATCCACCATCACCCCCTGCACTTTTTCCTGAGTCGCCATGACTAGGGTTGCTTGCAGGTCATTCAGAATGGGAATTTCCAATGCACCACAACCTGCGACTTCCCCAACATCTTGACCCATATAGTGCGGGTTGCTATCGACGGCACCAATTAAGGTCATATCTTCGGCTTGACTGATTGCCTTAATCACTTCACGACCCATTTTACCCGCCGCACCGTTGACAACAACGGGGATGGGAGATGCATTTGACATGGTTTTGCTTTATCCTTGAGACTCGTCAAGGGAATTTTAGCTTCTTTTGGCGATAGGCGGCGTTGTATAACACAATAGTAGGGGCACGGCATTGCCGTGCCCTTACAGGTATTGCCTGCCGTGACCTTACAGGTATTGCCTTGCCCCTACAGATAACGCCAGCAGCGCCAATAAAACGTAAGTGTTTTCCCTATTCCAGCAAGTGTAAACAAAATTGATGTCCAAGTCCTTATCTATTATCGGCTGGCGGGAACGAGTTGCCTTACCTAATTTAGGAATTTCCCAGATCAAAGCTAAAATTGATACCGGAGCGCGTTCCTCCGCCTTACACGCCTTTGATGTAGAAACCTTCTCACGGGATGGCAAAACCAGGGTTCGGTTCAAAGTCCATCCCTACCAACGGGATAATCATCGCACTGTCTGTGCCGAAGCTGAACTGATTGACCAGCGACAGGTTCGCAATTCTGGGGGTCACGCCCAGTTACGACCCGTCATCCAAACTATGGTAGAACTAAACGGGGAGCGCTGGTTGATTGAACTCACCCTGACTAACCGAGATGTCATGGGATTCCGGATGCTGCTGGGGCGTCAAGCTATCCGCAAACGCTTTTTAGTCGATGCGGGTCGGTCTTTTGTCCAAAGTTCAACCGGGAAGCGCAAAGTTAAGCAAACGACTCTATAGTTCTGGTATGAAAATAGCTATCTTGTCCCAGGATGCTTCGCTATATTCCACGCGACGCCTCAAGGAAGCGGGGGAAGCGCGGGGTCATGACATGCGGGTGATTAATTACCTGCGCTGTTATATGAATATTACGTCTCATAAGCCAAAGGTTGTGTATCAAGGGCAAGTTTTGGAACAGTTGGATGCGATTATTCCCCGCATCGGTGCGTCTAAGACGTTCTATGGGACGGCTGTGGTGCGCCAATTTGAAGTGATGGGTGTGTTTACGGCGAATGAATCCCAAGCCATTTCTCGTTCCCGCGATAAGTTACGCTGTCTTCAGATTCTCTCCCGTGAAGGTGTGGGACTTCCGGTGACTGGGTTTGCTCACTCCACTCAAGATATTGATGGGTTAATTGACATCGTTGGCGGTGCGCCTTTGGTGATCAAACTGCTCGAAGGTACTCAAGGGATTGGTGTGGTTTTGGCGGAAACTCATCAAGCGGCGAAGTCGGTGATTGAAGCGTTTCGCGGTTTAGATGCCAATATTTTGGTGCAGGAGTTTATTAAAGAAGCTGGGGGTATGGATATTCGCTGCTTTGTGATTGATAACAAAGTGGTGGCGTCGATGAAGCGACAAGGCGCACCGGGGGAATTTCGTTCTAATCTGCATCGAGGCGGTAATGCTGAAAAAATTAAGTTAACTCCAGAGGAACGCAGTACGGCGGTACGGGCGGCGAAAGCGATGGGATTAAGAGTCGCGGGTGTGGATTTGTTGCGCTCTAATCATGGTGCGGTGGTGATGGAAGTTAACTCATCCCCTGGTTTAGAAGGAATTGAAAACGCTACGGGTGTAGATGTGGCGGGGAAAATTATTGAATTTTTGCAAAAAAATGCAGCATCAGGAAAAACGCGCGATCGCATTCAGTATTAATCTTAGGGAACAGGGAACTGCTTAACAGGGAACAGGCAATAGTGAATTCTAGAACTCAAACCTTAGTCAGGGCGGGTTTAGTGAAGTTAGGGGTTTTCTCCTAAACGTTATCGGTAAAACCCGCCCCTACACAATCAAAAAGACGCGCCATGGCACGTCTGGAACATTGAACTGTGAATCATGAAACTATAACAATTAGTGAGATTAGTGTTGCACCCGGAGAACGGAAACGCACAGAAATTCCGGTAGCCCGCCTACCGACACAAACGCTGCTCTCGTTACCAGTTACTGTGATTAATGGCGTTGAGGCTGGACCACGACTGTGGATTAGTGCGGCGATTCATGGCGATGAAATTAATGGGGTGGAAATTATTCGCCAAGTCTTAGAACGGATTAATCCGTCTCAGCTTCAGGGTAGCCTGATTGCGGTGCCAATTGTTAATGTTTTTGGCTTTATTGAACAATCGCGTTATTTGCCTGACCGCAGAGATTTAAATCGTTCTTTTCCTGGTTCCCCCCGTGGTTCTTTAGCCTCTCGTTTGGCGGATTTGTTTATGACTGAAGTGGTGAGTCGCTCTACCCATGGGATTGACTTGCACACGGCGGCTCAACATCGCACGAATTTACCGCAAATTCGGGCGAATTTGGATGACCCTGATACTTATTACTGTGCTAAAGCTTTTGCTGCACCCCTGCTGATGCATTCAACAATGCGTGATGGCTCTTTGCGCCAAGCGGCGACGCAGCGAGGTATCCCGATCCTTGTGTATGAGGGGGGTGAGGCGTTGCGATTTGACCCGGATGCGATCGCAATCGGTGTAGACGGTATCCTACGGATGATGGTGGGGTTAAATATGATTGAGTTGGCGCTTCCTCATTCTTTGCACCCATCATTAGAAGTTAAGGAAAGTAAGTGGGTACGAGCGCCCCGTAGTGGGATTTTGCGTCTTAATGTTCGATTAGGTCAGCGAGTTGACAAAAAGCAAGTTTTATGTATTGTTTCTGATGCCTTTGGTGAGAATAGCACTAAAGCATCGGCGCCCTTTGATGGATTAGTTATTGGTCACACGCAGAATCCATTGGTGAATCAGGGCGATGGGATTTTGCATTTAGCGGTTTTGAGTGATTAGGGAACAGGCAGCAGGGACTAAAAGATTAAACAAATCATTGTAAACTGTTACATTATAAATTGTTTTAGCGTTTTTTAGAGTTTTGTTGCTAGAGGAAAAATAATCAATAAAAATGGGATAAAATTCAGTCTGTTTGTGCCAGGAAATTAACCTGATGAAAGCGGCTCAGTGGTGCTTAATCTACCTGTTGACTCTTTTTGCTGGAACGGTAAGACTGGTAACGGTTGATCCAGTTTTAGCTCAATCGATTACTCAAGCCAATGATGGTACAGGAACAACGGTCACTCCAAATGACAACCAGTGGGATATTCAAGGTGGCAGTTTGTCGAGTGATGGGAGGAATTTATTCCACAGTTTCCAAGAGTTTGGCATTGATTCGGGTCAAATTGCTAACTTTCTGGCAACTCCGAATCTGAGAAATATTCTGGGACGAGTTATGGGGGGAAATCCCTCCATTATTAACGGGTTGATTCAGGTAACCGGGGGAACGGCAAACTTATATTTAATGAATCCGGCGGGAATTGTTTTTGGGGCTGATGCTCAACTCAATGTTCCGGCTGATTTTACGGCAACGACGGCGACAGGAATTGGGTTTGGGAATAACTGGTTTAATACCTTTGGTGATAATAATAATTATCCAGACTTGGTAGGAAATCCCAGTCAATTTGCCTTTGACTTATCCCAAGGTGGAATAATTATTAATGCGGGGGAATTGGCGGTTGAACCCGGACGGGATTTAGCGCTACTGGGTGGACAAGTCGTGAATACGGGAGAGCTGACAGCATCCGGGGGAACGATTACAATCATGGCGGTGCCAAATTCTCGTTTGGTGAAAATATCCCAACCGGGACAAGTGTTAAGTTTCGAGGTGGAGTTACCAAGGAATAATCAGGGGTTAGCGTTACCCAAAAATCCTCTGGATTTAGCCGCGTTGTTAACGGGTTCAGGCAATACTGTGGAAACTGGGGTAGAAGTAACTGCATCGGGAGAGATACAGACGGATTCTGGGGGGATTATACCAACTCAGGTTGGGGTTGCGATCGCGTCAGGAAAAGTTGACTCGGGTGTCGGTCATATTTCAATCCTAGGAATTGGCGGAACCCAAGAGAATACTATCTTAGGTATTCCGGGTATCCAAATTAGTCAGGATAGCCGTGTCGAAGCAATTGGACAAGGCACAATTACCCTCAACGGTACAGGGGGAAGTGGCGGCAATTTTAGCCCAGGTAATCCAGGAAATCGGGGAATTTGGATTAAAAACGCCTTGGTGTCTTCAGAAGATGGCACTATTCATCTCATCGGTACTGGGGGTTCTGGAGACAATGGCTTACATTATGGGGTTACGATTGGGAATCAGGGGGGAAGTGTTCAGTCAACAGGAACGGGAATGATTAGGGTTGAGGGGATTGGAGGAAATGGAGGAGAAGGAACCCTACATGGTAGCCAAGGAATAAAACTTGACCAAGAGGGTTTAGTTAGTACCCGAGATGGGGATATTCAGTTTGTTGGTAAGGGAGGAACTGGGGCGAATCAGTATCAACATGGTGTTGAACTGTTTCGGAATTCTCGGATTGAGGTGACTGGAAAGGGAACTATTACGATTGAGGGAATTGCTGGTACAGGAATAACAGAAAATCATGGGATTCGGGTTCAGGAAATAGCTCCTAACGTGAGTAACCCGTCTCGGATTATCGCTAGAGATGGTGCGATTATTCTAACTGGTGTGGGGAAGGGAACAGGAGACAGTAACTATGGCATTGATTTAAGAGGGGGTGGTATAGAGAAAACTGGTGGAGGAAATCTAACCCTAGAGGGAATCGGTGCTAATAATGCAGCCGGGATTAATGTGCAAGATGGTTTTATTCAAGCCAGAGGAACGGGAGAGAGTACAACAACCTTGATGGCGGATCAGATTCGGGTAGTGGAAATGCCACAAGTCCAAGGGACAGGAACGGTGGTGTTATCCCCCCTTAACCCGACTGTAAATATAACAATTGGAGATCCAAGCAATAGTAATAGTAATACCTGGAATCTGGATATCGATAAACTGAATCTCTTCCAAGAGGGATTTGAGCAACTTGTGATTGGTGGGGAAGATCATCAGGGTACAATTACATTGACAGATGATATCATGTTTAAAGTCCCCGTAATTTTGCGATCGCTAGTTGGTTCAGGGGCAATTGATACCACAGGTTTTACCCTGACTGGCACTCAGGATGCCACGATTACCCTACAAGCTAATCAAAGCATCACCACGGGTACTATTATCAATCCAGGTCGTGGGATTACCCTAACAAGTAATGGTTCGATTGATACCCGTGCTGGAATCCTTGATAGTCATGATCAAACCAGCAATGGGGGAGCGATTACTCTAACTGCTGTTAGGGATATTACCACAGGAGATATTGATACCAGTTCCGGTGGAAATGGTCAAGGTGCAACCATCACTCTAACCAGCCGTGATGGAGAAATTATCACGAATGATCTCAACAGTTCTGGATTCAGTGGCGGTGATATTTTAATTGATGCGGCGACGGCAATTACAACGGGAAAAATTAATAGCAGCGGAACTATCAGCGATGGCGGTAATGTTAATTTAGACCCCATTGGCGATATCCAAGTTACCTTTATCAACGCCCAAGGGGGAAATAGTGGTCAAGGGGGTAAAGTTGATAGTACTGCTGGTCAATTTTTCCGCGCCACGGGAACATTTATTGACCGGGATGGGATGAGCGCTAGCATCTCTACGGCTGGGGGATTGGGTGGAGATTCTATCACGCTGAGACATGGTGGAAATGGTGTCACTCCCTTTATCGTGGGTGATGAGATAACCAATGGAACCAGGGGAACGATTACCAGTGGCGATTTCACGATTTCCCCAACTCAATCTTTCCCATTTACTCAGAAGGTGGGCAATATTCAGATTATCAGCGTTGATTCTCCATCCATTCCAGTGATGCCGCCGACTTCGGATATAGAGTCTCCCATTCCGGTAACTCCACCAATTTTGATTCCGGAGTCTCCCACTTCACAAACCAATCCTGCTATCAATCCGGTTAATTTACTCAAACCTCTGACTGAACCCACGTTACCTCCCGACAAAAACGAACCGCCGGAAATTGAAATTGACACCCAGGTTGCCAAATGGGAGGAATCATTAACCCGTGACTATGAAACCTATTTAGGACTCAATGATACTTCCATTCTAACTCTGGCAGATGCCCGGGCAACTTTACATCGTATCGAACAAGCTACAGGGGCGAAACCTGCGCTTATCTACGCTATTTTTGTACCCACCACAATTACCAGTCAAGATAGTCAATCCTCAACTGATGAATCTCCCTCACGAAATAGTGATCAATTAGAAATTATCCTCGTTACTGCGAATGGGCAACTCATACGCCGCCCTATACCCGGTGCAACCCGCGAAAAAGTAATGGATACCGCCAACAAATTACGTCGCGCCGTTACCGATACTCACATCCCTCATCCCTATGAAAGTTATGCCCAACAGCTTTATCAGTGGTTAATTGCCCCCTTAGAAACAGAATTAAAGACGCAAGAAATTAATAATCTCGCCTTCATTATGGATCAGGGATTGCGTTCTCTACCCTTGGCGGTTTTGCATGATGGGGAAAAATTTATAATTGAACAATATAGTATTGGTTTCATGCCCAGCCTTTCTCTCACCGATACCCGCTATCGAGATGTGAGAAATTTGCAGGTTTTAGCCATGGGTGCGTCCCAATTTACAGATCAAAACCCATTGCCGGCTGTACCTACTGAATTATCCGCGATCGCGACTCAATTATGGCAGGGTAAATCGTTCCTCAATGAAACCTTTACCGCCGCCAATTTGAAAACAGCGCGGGCATCCCATCCCTTTGGTATCATCCATTTAGCTACCCATGGCGAATTTAAACCAGGTAAGCCGAATTCTTCCTATATTCAGTTTTGGGATAGTAAACTTAAACTGAGTGATATCCGCCAGTTGGGATTACATGACCCCACCGTTGAACTGATGGTATTAAGTGCCTGTCGGACGGCTTTAGGGGATGAAGAGGCGGAGTTAGGATTTACAGGGTTAGCGGTACAAGCTGGGGTTAAATCCGCCCTGGGAAGTTTATGGTATGTCAGTGATGAAGGTACCTTAGGGTTAATGATTAACTTCTATGAACAATTACAGCAAGCGTCTCTGAAATCAGAGGCATTGCGACAGGCACAATTAGCCATGATTCGGGGACAAGTGCGATTGGAAGGGGGTTACTTGATCACACCAAATCGTCGCATTGCCTTACCGCCAGAATTAGCTAATTTGCCAGATAAGGAATTAACTCATCCGTATTATTGGAGTGCTTTTACCTTAGTGGGAAGTCCATGGTAATAAAGTTTTGAGTCTTATAGCAATTTCCGGTTTGATGCGATACATCATTAAGGGCGCAAGCTTTGCGCCCCTACATTGCCCCTACATTTAGGTGTACCTCACACGTTGGGAAAGCGCTATAACCCTTCACGTCAGAAAGAGGGCATTTTTTTAGGGGCGGGTTTCACTACTATCGTTTCTTCCTTTACCCAGATGTAACTCGCGCCCGCCCTGACTGAGGAATGCGATCGCCTATCTTGTAAGTTGGATTCCGTTCCTGGTATCATTGGCTTATTTGCCAAAGTCTTTAATCCTCTGAATTAGTAATCAACCTAGCGCCACGGTTACGGGTGAAATACCCCCATGCCCATTGCACCATGACGATAATTTTATTATCAAATTCAATCAGGAAAAAGATATGCACAAAAATCCAGGTTAACCATGCCAAAAATCCGGAAAATTGTATAAAACCTAGATTCACCACAGCCGCATTGCGTCCAATCACGGCTAAACTGCCATAGTCTGTATAATGAAACGGGGGTAATGCTTCTCCTTTGAGGCGTTTCTGAATTAAAGAAGCCACATACTGCCCCTCTTGCATGGCAACGGGGGCGACACCGGGTAAGGGTTTGCCGTCGTCGTATTGGTGGGGGAAATTGGCTAAGTCACCAATGACAAAAATATTGCCATATCCTGGTACAGTAAGATCCGGATTAACAATTACTCGTCCGGCGCGATCGCACTTAACCCCTGTAGCCTTAGCCAGTACCTCTCCCATCGGCGAGGCTTTCATCCCAGCTGCCCAGAGGATGGTTTTTGCGGTAATCTGTTCTGTGCGATCGCCAGTCCGAATGGTTACCTGATCCTCGTCTATATTCGTAACTAGCGTCTTTGTTTGTACCTGAACGCCTAAATTCTCAAGTTCCCCTTGTGCTTCGGCGGACAACTGAGGCGGATAGGGAGGCAAGACTCGATCCATCCCTTCTAATAAAATAATCTTAGTTTCTCTTGTATCAATGTGGCGGAAATCTTGGTGTAACGTACTATGAGCCAGTTCAGCTAATGCCCCTGCCAATTCTACCCCTGTCGGTCCACCGCCAACAATCACAAAGGTTAACCACGCCCGACGTTGAGCGGGATTGGTTTCTTTTTCTGCCCTTTCAAATGCCAGTAAGATGCGCCGCCGCATTTCTAAAGCATCTTCAATGGTTTTTAATCCGGGCGCTTTTTCTGCCCATTGATCATTGCCGAAATAGTGATGACTTACACCTGTCGCCACAATTAAGGTATCATACTTAATCGTGTTACCATCTTTAAGCTTAATCAAGCAATCCTGGGGATTGATATCTATCACCTCTCCCATCAATACCTGAGTATTTTTCTGACGCTTAAGTACGGCGCGTAGGGGAGAAGAAATATCTCCAGGGGATAAACCACCTGTAGCCACTTGGTACAATAGAGGCTGAAATAAATGAAAATTACGTTTATCAATTAACGTTACCCGAACCGACGCCCTCCCCAGCGACTGGGCGGCATAAAGTCCTCCAAACCCACCGCCAATAATCACCACATGTTCCGGGGATTGATTATCAATCGCTGCATTAGCCATCAGTTGTCTTTCCTAACTCAGTTAGCAAAATTATAGGTTGTCATTTGTTCGTGGTAAGACTTTGAACCCGTTTAAACGGGTTTAAGCTTTTAGCCAAGAACTTGAGTTCTTGGCGGATCTAACCCCGCTTCAATGCCAAAGTCAGTCCATCAGCAATAGGGACTAAACTCAAGATAACCCCTTCATCTTGACTGATGGCTTGGTTAAATGCCCGAATCGCGGCTGTATTTTTATCTTGAACCTGAGAATCAGCCACTCGCCCCCCCCATAAGACATTATCAATGGCAATTAAACCACCCGGACGAATTAATTGCCGCGATCGCTCATAGTATGCCAGATAATTTACTTTATCGGCATCGATAAAAGCAAAATCAAAACTTCCAGCTTGCCCTGCTGCCAATAAGTCGTCTAATGTCTCTAAAGCAGGCGCTAATCGCAAATCTATTTTATCAGATACTCCGGCTGCGTCCCAGTATCGGCGGGCAATAGCTGTATAGTCTTCACTCACATCACAGGCGACAATTTTGCCATCCTCTGGTAGCGCTAATGCTACGGCTAAAGCACTATAGCCCGTAAATACGCCAATTTCTAAGGTTTTCTTGGCACCCATAAGCTGAACCAGCAACGCCATAAACTGCCCTTGTTCCGGGGCGATTTGCATGGCGCTATCCGGATGGGTGGCAGTTTCTTGCCGTAATTTTTGCAGGATATCGGGTTCTCGCAATGAAACCGATAACAAATATTTGTAGAGTTGGGTATCTAAACCCAGGGTTTTATTAGACATAGGCAATAGAGAACAGGCAATAATGGCATAAGACTATTTAACACAATTGAGCATTCGCACCGTAGCCGCCGCCGCATAATTCCGTTGGGCTTGGCTATTTGGAGAAAAAGCATTCCCCCTTTCATTCAAAGGAGACGCAACTCGGCAATAGGCAGACATTTGGGTAATTAGCGCATCTGCCCAATGACCTTGAGTATCGCTAAACTGTAAAGCAGACTGATTCCCCGTAAGCGTCGGTTGCTGACCTTGAAGGCTTAAAGCAAACTCCGCCGCCCGCCGTTCCATTGCCATCAGTTCAGCACGAGTCACGGGTTGTGTGGGTCGAAATCGCCCATCGGCATAGCCACTGATGATATTATTATCCCGCGCCCATTGAATCTTTGCTGCACTCCACCGGGATAGATCAACATCGGGATAAGGGCGAGATAAGACTTGAGTCGGAAGTTGTAGATTGGCGTTGGGGAGTTGATTCAGGGCTTCAAAAATAATCGAAACCAATTGTTCACGGGTTAAAACCGCTTGCGGTCTGAACGTGTTATCCTCTCTAAATCCAGCGATAAATCCCATTGCCACGGCTTGCTGAATTTCATTGGCATAAATATCATTGGCAATATCTGGAAATGTCACCATTGTACCGCCAGAACCGGAACCTGTACCCGAACCCGAACCTGGATTAGAACCTGTACCCGAACCCGAACCTGGGTTAGAACCTGTACCCGAACCCGAACCTGTACCAATACTACTTAAGGGTTGACTATTTGCCAGATAAATATGACCCAAAGCTTTACCTTGATAGGAACGGCGGGCAAATTCCCAGCCGGGTTCTAAGAGTATCTTGACAAACCCATTGGCTAACCCTTGGGTTCTACCCACCACAATATCTGGTGCATTGCGATCGCGGCTATTCGTCCCCACCAGTACCAATTCGCCATCGCGTCTGACGATTCTTAGCAGATAATCTAATCCCAAATCTTGACCCGCCACGCGGATCGAATACCCATTACTATCCGTGCTACGTCCGCAAATTCCAGTAAAGTCAAAGTTCAATAATAGTGGATCGACGATAACCGGATTACTCCCACTTTCACTCCAACAATCCCGCGCATTGCTTTTTTGTTCAATAATCAGCAGTTGATGGGAACTCTCGCCAAAGGGTGCAGCAATAGCAATAAATTTATTTTGTTCAACCGGAATTTGCTCAAATGTCGCCGCGACTGATTTATTGGCGATTAGGCTAGATAGGGCGATCGTGGCTAGGGTGGCTACTTGTGTGAAAAATGCACGCTTTCTCATCTGTTCCGCTTCAATCCTTTTAGGTGTGTAGTCCTTCAACCAGTTTTCTCTGTACAACGTCTGTGATGACTCTGCTGTATAAAAGTTTCCCAGATTCCCCAAAATTTTGCGTATCCTTAATATCTCTTAACAATGAACAAGAGAGTTCAACGGTTGTGAAACAACAGAAACTATCACAAGCTCAACCCCTGTCCCTGGAATCCCTAAGCATGATCGGGGAAAAGGTTTCACATTTGCAGGTTATAGGTATGTTCTTTAACTTTATCGGATGGAGTGCCGCCTTGGGAATCATTACCCTACTCCTATTTGGCATACTGCAATGGTTGCATATCAGTGCGGGTCATTTTCTGGATTGGGTGATTGGAGTTGCTAGCTTTTGGTGGCTGTTGGTGGTTGTGACAGTTCCCTGGAATGTCTACTTTGAAGCCAAGTCTGTTTTGGTAGATGGGGAGCAATCGGCGGAAAAAGGGATTCAGATTGACGCCAAACAAGTTAATTATGCCAAACTTGTGGCAACGCGATCGCTCACTGTTGCCATTGCTTTACATATTCTATCTACTCTCGGACTTTACACCCTAGCGGCTACGGGAATTAGTGCGGTGGGTTATATTAGTTCTGGTGCGGCATTGTTGTTAACCGTCTTACGTCCAGCGATCCGACTCTACGAATATTTAGCCACCCGTTTAGCGATGATTCGCCAAGAATTTAAGTATCCCCGCGAGGATGTTTATCAATTGCGCGATCGCGTGATGATTTTAGAACAGAATATTGACCAGATACAACCCCAACTCGATCCAGAAAATGAGCATTCTTGGGTGGCGAAGCAGAATCGTAACTGGGAACAAACGCGCAAAGATGTCGCCCGTCTGGGTGCTTCTTTAGATCAACTCGAAGCCCAGAATGAGGCTGAACACAAGCGTTTAGCGCGGGAAGCCCAACAAGCGATCGCTCAATTAACCACAGACAGTCAATTCCTGGATCACGTTCGGGAAATTATCCGGTTTTTCAAGACAGCCTAATTTGTGGTCATTTGTCATTTGTCATTTGTTAAACTTAGGGGAATCTCTATAAAAAATTCTGTTCCTTTCCCCAGTTTACTATTCACCTGTAATTGACCCTTATGCCTTTCCACAATAATCTGATAGCTAATGGCTAAACCTAAACCTGTTCCAGAACCAACTGGCTTTGTTGTAAAAAAGGGATCAAAGAGTCGGCGTTTTACCTCATCATCCATCCCCGAACCATTATCAGCAATTTTAATCAGCACACTGGTGTTGTCTTTCACTTGCGTACAAATCCGAATCATTGGTTTTGGCGGATTGATTGCCAAACTATCATTGGCTACCTTCCATCTCTCTGTCTCCTGATCAATGGCTTCAATGGCATTAGTGAGAATATTCGTAAATACTTGGTTTAGCTGACCGCCATAACACCAAACTTTAGGCAAATTGCTATAGTCCTTAATCACTCGAATGGCGGGTCGTCCTGACTGAGGCTTAAAATTGTGCTGCAACAAAAATAGTGTATTATTGATTCCTTGATGAATATCCGTTAATTTGAAATCAGATTCATCCAAATGGGAAAAGCTTCGCAATAAAAGAATAATCTGACAAATGCGTTCAGCTCCCACCTGCATTGAATTGAGGATTTTGGGTAAGTCTGACTCCAAAAAATTCAGGTCAATGGCTTCAGTTTCCGCGATGATTTCGGCATTCGGCTTACTGTAGTTGCGTTGATAAGAATGAATTAAGTGTAAAAGGTCTTTAATATAGTCTTGGGTAATCGAAAGATTGCTGTAGATAAAATTTAAAGGATTATTAATTTCATGAGCAATCCCAGCAACCATCCGACCCAAGCTTGACATCTTTTCGGATTGAATGAGTTGGAGTTGGGTGTGTTGTAGTTTTTTTAATGTCTGCTCAAGTTCTAATGCTCTTTGCTGTTCTTTCTCTTTTAACTGGAATAATGTTTTATTTTGTGCCATCAGTTGCTTTTGCAGATTTCTCAACGTGAGGTGGGTTTGGACTCGACACAACACTTCTTCCGGTTGTAATGGTTTCGTAATATAATCAACCGCACCAATTTTAAAGCCTTGGACTTTATCGACTGTATCGGAAAGTGCGGTCATAAAAATTAGGGGAATATCTTGGGTTGATGGATCAGCTTTGAGGCGTTTGCAGGTTGTAAATCCATCGACTCCTGGCATCATGACGTCCAACAAAATCAGATCGGGCTGGGCATATTTCACTTGTTCAATCGCACTTTCCCCATCCAACGCCACTAATACTTTGAAGCCAGATTTGGTTAAATACTCGAAGAGGAACCCTAAATTGGTTGGGTTATCATCGACAATAAGTAGTTTACTTTGATCCGGAACTGTAACGGTCATAATAAATGATGATTATGAATCAGGGAACCAATAGGTTAATAAATATGGCAATGAATAAGGCATTAGAATGGAACGGATGAATCTAGGAGTAATCCGTGATTGGTTGAACAATCTAACTGGATTGGAGGAGAAGGGGTACAATCACTTTGCCAATAACCAATCAACAATCAACGAGATAATCTTGAATCAGTTGGCGAAGTTGTTTTAATTTAAACTCCCGCGCTAACTGACAAAGTTGGGTTGTCAATGGTTCAAATTGTGAATTTTGTTGAGCTAGAGATTCAGCGCGTTCGATAATGCCTTGGATATCTCCCATTTTAACCAAATCAGCTAACGCCGTTATTTCTGAAGGGGGTAGGCAACTAATCGGCATCTGGGTGAAGTTAGCTGACTCAGTGAGGGAGGGGGATTGCCCTTGAGCATAAATCCATTTGAGCCCTAAATGTAGCGCGATCGCGTCGAGAAGTTGCTGGGTTTCCACAGGCTTGGGGAGGAAACCCCGACAGCCGGCGGCGAGGCTCTCCTGCTGAATCTGGGGGTAGACACTCGCAGAAAGCGCGATCGCGACGATATCCCTATCCTGAAGTTGAGGTAACTTTAGCATTCGCCGTGTGGTTTCCAATCCATCCATCCCTGGCATCACTAAGTCAATTAAAATCAGATCAGGATAAAACTTGACAACCTTGTGCAAACAATCTGGACCATCAACCGCCTCTAAGATTTCAAATCCTACGGGCTTTAGCATCGCCCGCAAGAGGGCACGATTGACTTTATTATCATCCACAATCATTAATTTGCGTTTGTCCCCTTTGAAGCCTGTAATCCGGCGTTTGCTAGATGGATTGGGTTCCTGCGATCCTGAGACTAAGGGTAAATTAATATCAAACCAGAATACACTTCCTTGACCGGGAATACTCTTCACTTTAATTTCACTCCCCATCAGTTGAATTAATTTCTGGCTAATAGCCAATCCTAGTCCCGTTCCTTCAGTCGCATGGCTATGAGCGCTGACTTGATGGAAGGGTAAAAAGATTTGGGCTAATTGACTTGGCTCAATACCCACACCCGTATCTTTGATTTGAAAACGAATTTTTGCTGATGGTTGATAGTTGATGCTTGACCCTTCGATTGGATCAAGATCATGGTTTGTCGGGGCGGGTTTCACCTCTATCGTTTTGTGACTCGCCCGGATGTGACTAAACCCGCCCTGAGTGAGTGTTAACGCTTCGCTTGGCGAAGGGTAAATCTGATTTGTAGAAGCCGATTTTACCTCAAAGCGGTTAACAACACTCACCGTAAATGTTACCTCACCCCGCTCCGTAAACTTAATCGCATTACTGAGTAAATTACACAGAACCTGTCGCAGTCGTTTGTTATCCGCCATAATCCCGTTAGGGAGTGACGAAAGAACTTGATAAGTAAAGATAATATCTTTTTGTTGGGCACGTAACTGAAATAAATCAGCAAGACTATTGAGAAAGTTCGGCAAGTGAAACTCTGTGGGATAGAGTTCCATCTTTTGGGCTTCAATTTTAGCTAAGTCGAGAATATCATTGATTAAAGTGAGCAGGTGTTCACCACATTGGTGAATGATGGTCAAATTATGGTGCTGTTGGTTACTTAAGCTTGTGTCTTGCCTGAGAAGTTGAGTATATCCTAAAATCCCATTCAGAGGCGTGCGGAGTTCATGACTCATATTAGTCAAAAATTCGCTTTTTGCCCGGTTAGCAATTTCGCTGCGTGCTGCTTCTCGAACGGCTAATTCTGTCGCTTTCTGGAGGGCTTCTTCGGCTTGCTTGCGTTCTGTAATATCTAAATAGGCAATAACGACACCAGAATCGCGTAACGGAATGGGTGAAACTGTGGAACTGATCCAAGTGATTTTTCCATCTGGCTTAACGATTCCTGATTCATGGTTTTTGATAACTTTGTTTTCGGTTAACGCTCTAACATTGGCAAATTCTGCTCGTGGCATTACGGTACCATCGGGTCGGATAACTTTCAAGTTTGGCGAAACATATTTAGCCTTGATTTGGTCAGAAACGGATAGTGCCAAAATTTTCTCACTCGCCGCATTCGCTTCAATAAGATTTCCCTGTTTATCGGTGATCGCAATGCCAATGGGTAAGATTTGGAATAGGGTTTTATATTTTTGTTGGCTTTCCCGTAATGCCTTTTCCATGCGCTTGCGATCGCTAATGTCAATGTAGGCTATGGCGACGCCGTAATCCTTCAGTGGAATGGGTGCGGCTGTGACATTAATCCAAGTAATTTTATCCTTGGCTTTGACGATTCCCATTTCCACGTTTCCCACGACTCGGTTTTCGGTTAAAGCGCGAACACTGGCAAATTCGGATGCTGGCATGGGAGTGCCATCTAGTCGAATAATTTGCCAACTGGGAGCATCATAAGTACGACTGGTGTGTTCTTGACGGGATAGTCCTAAAATTTCCTCACTGGCGCAATTGGCTTCAACCACATTACCGGCTTCATCAGTAATGGAAATACCGATGGGAAAGATTTTAAATAGGGTTTGATATTTCTGCTGACTTTCCCGCAATACCTCTTCCATTTGTTTGCGATCATTAATATCTTCACAAACCACGGCGATATATCGTGGGGAACCATCGTCGTTTTTAATCACAGATACTGTTAATCGACCCCAAACACAGGCACCATCTTGGCGAAGATAACGTTTATCAATAGTGTAGTTTTTGCGTTTTCCGCGCACCAGTGAATTAAATAAATCGGTATCCCGGCACAAATCTTCGGGGTGCGTCAACCGAGAAGAATGAATCCCTAGGATTTGATCCGGGGAGTAGCCTAAAAAACGACAATTGGCTTCATTCGCTGTCAGAATATACCCGTCGAGATCCAGCAGGACAATTCCCACCGATACATTCTCAAAAATAGAACGGAATCGTTCTTCACTCTCTCGGAGGGTTTTTTCAATCTGTTGGCGATCGCGAATTTCCCGTTTGAGTTCTTCATTGGCTTGCTCTAAGGCTTCGGTTCGTTCTTTCACCCGTTGTTCCAATTCAGCATTTAATCTTAATATTTTGGCTTCGGCTAATTTTATCGTGGTGATATCGGTGGCGATGCCTAAAATTTGTTGGGGTTTACCATCGGGGGTTTGGGTAAATACTGTATCTCGGCTATAAAGCCAGCACCATTCCCCATTTGCACGACGCATTCGGTATTCGGTTTCGATAATTTCTCGATCTGAAGCTGTCGCAAAGCTTTCCATTCGTGCCGATACGTTGGCTAAATCGTCCGGGTGTATCAGTTGAGAGAATAGTGTTTCTCCCATGGCTTGGACTGATTCAGGAGAATACCCCAAAATATCAGTGATGGTTCGATTACTATAGATATTACGCTGTTCAATGACGTCGTAGATATAAACAATGGCGGAAATGGATTGACTAATTTGTTCAATGACATACTGCGATTGCCGCAATGCCTTTTCCGCTTGCTGACGTTCGGTTACATCTCGAAAAATTAATAGATGATGATCTGGCAACATATTGGCGATGCCTTCTAATTCTACATCTCGTTGAGTCCCATCGGAACGCCACAGACAAAAGTTATGGGTGATTCGCCCTTGGGCGAGAAAGGGGCGCCAGTGATGAATACTAATTGGGGTAGTCTCCTTGAGATGGCGATGCAGCAGTTGATCGTGAGATAATTTAAATAACTCACAAGCTGCCCGATTTGCCCTGAGGACTTTTCCCCGACTATCAGCAATAACCATGGCATCGAGGGAGTCATTGAAGATTGCCAGAAATGCACAAGCATGAGAATCCCCCTTTTGTTCCTGAAACGGGCATGAAGTCGGGTTTGTGGGTTGGGTTTGACTGGGGTTGCTGGCAGAGTAATGGATAACCATACTATATTATTGCTTTCGCGTGACTTTCGCCCCAACCCGATGTTCCGCCATTTATGCGGTATATCACGGGTTTGGGCTTATTACTATCTACAATGCGATCGCGCTAAAATCCCTATTTTGGTAACCTAGTTTGATACTGTGACCCTTTATCCCCATGATTACCTATCACAGCAATAAATTTAATGGCTTAGATTTAATGTTTTCTTTATAGTTTTGTCCGGTTAGCTTTTCGGAGAAAATGTAAAGTTTTAATACAGATATCGTTCCTCAGAATTTCCTCAGATTTCAGTTTTAGTCTAGAGATAAAGCTGAATAGTTGTTAATTATATCACACCAGACCTACTCGTCAACCCAAACCGGGAACAGTATCTTACTGAAATTTAGCTCTACTGGAAATAGGAAGGAAAAAGATGTTAAATCATAGCTGTATTTGTTGTTCACATACCTTACTTAGGCACATTCGCTCTCACCAAGTCTACTGGTTCTGTCCCCATTGTTACCAAGCCATGCCTGAATCGGTTGAACCCTACTCACGGTTCAATGCATCCCAGCTTTTAGGGCTTTCTGTTGTCAAATCTTATACTGTTGGCAGTAGCCAACGCGAAAAAGTTACCAAAGCCCCTCAATTGCATCCTGTCGCCTAGAGTATCGATTTGTCGTTAATTAAATTCCCCCAGTTAACGCCCTAAACATTAATGAATAGACTAAAAAGAACTAAGCCGCAAAAGGCTCCATTGATCAACGTCTTTGACGTTACAGCAATCTTCAACTGATTATCTTCCCTCCCGTGATTTCAATTGGGGTCTTTATGCCTATAGTATCCTAGGTATTGTCAATCACTTCTACAAAATTGGCTATTCCGGGTTGAAGTATTGGGTATTTTTCACAGCTTTTATTGCTCTGCACACGGTACATATAAAACTGGGTCATTTTGATACGGGCTGGCACTTCCATACTGGCGTTGCGGATCAATTTATTCTCGGACAAGTCTTCCAGCCGTGTAATTTTGGCGCCTTTATCCTGTTGTCGATTTGGCTTTTTCTGAATCAGAAACCGTTTTGGGCGGTATCGTCGTTAGGGTTGGCGACGACGTTTCATCCGACTTATTTGCCCAGTGCGGCTATCCTGACGCTATCCTATATGGTGGTTATTTTAAAGGACGAGCAGAACATTAGGAAAGCTTTATCGGTTGGAATTTTATCCTTGATTCTCGTCTTACCCGTTTTCAGTTATATGTATTTCACCTTCAGCGCCACGAATCCTGAGATTTGGCGGAAGGCGCAGGAAATTATTGTCGAGTTTAGAACGCCGCACCATTCTTTACCTGAGGTTTGGTTGGATAATGAGGTGCCTTATATTCAGGCGGGGATAGTGGCGCTAGCGGTTTACTTGGTGCGGAAAACGAAACTATTTCTGGTTTTACTGTTACCCTTGATGACGGCGATATCGTTAACCGTGGCTGAAATTCACTTGAATCATGATACGTTAGCGTTTATCGCGCCTTGGCGACTGTCTGTATTTTTGGTGCCTTTATCGAGTTGCATTCTCTGTGCTGGTTTGGTGTCTGGGGCGTTCAAAACATACGGCAATTTTATGTTTAAGCATCAGCGGTTAGTGGCGCGGGTGACGCTATCTATCCTATCGCTTCTGGTTGTGGCGGGGACTGTGGAACAAACTATCTCTTTTTATGGGGAAGATAAGACGACGCCGATGATGGAGTTTGTTAAGCAAACGAGACAATCGGGTGAAATCTATTTGGTTACGCCGGATAATAAACAGTTACGCAAGTTTCGTTTATATACGGGGGCGCCTATTTTGGTTAATTTTAAGTCTCATCCTTATAAGGATACGGAAGTGATTGAGTGGTACAATCGGCTGCAATTGGCTCAAGGGTTTTATGGAGAGGGGTGTCAGGTTTTGCCGGAGTTACGGGATAGATATCGGATTACTCATCTGGTTTTGGAGCGTGAGCAGTTTGATTGGGGGTGTGAAGGCTTGCAGGAGTTGTTTCGCGATGAGAATTATGGGGTGTATCGAGTAGGGGCTTGGTTAGCCCCTACTAGACATTTGGCTTCTAATACAATAAATCTTTGGGTGTGAAAGATGGTACATTGGGGGATTAAGGGGGGGAGGGCTAAGGGGTTTCCTTGTTCTATTCTCAGGCTGGCTTCTGTGGCGACAGGTTGAAATTGTTGTATCCATTTGTTGTGGGTGATGTAGTCGGGGGTAAAGGCGGATTGGTCGATGAGCCAAAAGTCTATATGATAGTGTTGAATGAATGCTTTGATCTCGTTTAACTCAGGACTGTATTGAGCGCGAATTAAGTCAATGGCTCGTTGGCGCAAGGGGATGTAATAGCCTAAATGATAGGGGATGGCATATTCCCAACTGACTAAAATGGAACGGTGAGAAAAGGTGGGGAGGTTATCGGCTTCTGGGGATAGGGAGGCGATGCGGCTATCTTTGGGTTGATGGGTAAAAAATTGGTAAAGTTCAGGTGCGGTGCCAATTTCGTAGGCGGTTTTGGGAAAGTCGGTGACGAGAAGAGGGTAGAATATGAGTATCCCGGCGAGGATTGTGGCGAAGCCGAGGGCGAGTATTGTTGTTTTCTGGAATAATCCATGACAGAAAATGGTTAAGGCGATTCCTGTGGCTATAGAGAGTAGGAGTCGCAATGTATGTTCGGTGTAACGACTGGGTAAATGGAGTTGGAAGAGTAGCAGATGGGCGGTAAAAAATAGAGTCAGGGAGACGATGATAATTTGGGGGAGGAGGATGATTGAGGGTTGAACCTGTCGGGTTAGGGGGAAGCGTTTGGCAGTTTTCCCCAAAAACGGGAATAAGAATGCAGCATATAGTAAGATAGGGAGGGATTGGCGTCGAGGTAGAAGACCACTGCGATCGCCATTCAACCAGAAATCCCAGAAATTATCAGTAAAAAAGCTGGCTCGCCCCCCCGCCCAGAATTCCTGCATTTCCTTTGCTTGGGTGGCTGTAATAATTGGCTCAAACTCGGATGTGGTGATGGCGTAGGGTAACATTACCAAAAAAGCCACGACTAAACCCGCCGCGCCGAAATAATAATCCTTCTTTTCCCGCGACAGTTTCAATGTTCCCCTTTGCCATTTCCCCAACTGGAGGATTAAGACGCCACTGGAGATGAGGACACTTTGCGGATAGAACCATCCTTGCAGCGCGATCGCACCTAAACTGGGAATTAGCGATCGCCTGATTAGATAATACCAGAATCCCAGGAGTAATGGATAGACAAATGCCCTGGGTGTGGCGGAGACTAAATCATCCCGCATCCACAGGGTTTGATTCACCAGCAGGGAACTTATAAATCCGGTGATGGGGATGGGTAGGAGTTGTATGGTGAGAGCAAAGGCGTAAACTGTGGTGATTAGGGTGAGGAGTAGGGGGAGGAGTTTACTCAGGGTTAGGGGTGCGATTCCCAGGTTGGCGATGAGTTGGTAGACTGTTTTATAGCCGACGGGAACGACGGATTGGAAATAATCGGCAATGGTATCATTGGCAAATAATTGGGGGTCTAAAAATCGCTGCATCCAAAAGACATGCTGTCTGGCGTCATCCTGGACAATATAAGGGGAATTGAAGGCTTGTTTTAGGGCTAAAAGGCTATAACTTGCGGCAAATGTTAGGCTGAGTGATAACCAGAAAATGGTTCCTGGTGGGAATTTGTGGGTGATTAGGGATAGTAGGGTTTTTTGTCGGTGAGTGTTCATATATGAGGTAATCTAAAAATTAGAGGGAGCATCGTTATAGGCTTAGGTTGTTGAGCCAAAAATTCATATAAACTAGGAAACTGACCTTGTTTATATCAAGTCAACGGGAAACTCAAAAAGCAGGGATATAAAATAAGTGTTGCCCCCAAAACAGCCGTAACTACCCAGGCGAAGTATCTTTTAGAGGGGTAAGAGGTAATATTAACATACCGCAAAAAACTCTGCGTTCCTCTGCGCGTTCCTCTGCGTTACTCTGCGTTAAAAATAAAAGAATGAGACAACAAATCTAACCTAAAAAAGGACTAATAACGAATCTCTCAAACAATCCGCCGACAAAACAACCAACCCTTCCCCATCAAACACTTTACATCGTTCCATCCTCTCCACCAAAACCGGAACCCCTCCCCCTTCCAGACTCAACCTTGCCCCTATCGCCGCCGACTCATACTCTTGAATCCAACGATTACCCATCACATACTCCGGCGTAAACGCCCCTCGTTCCACCAACCATAAATCCACCCCATACCGCCGAATAAAATCTTGCACCAATCCCTCATCTAAACTATACTGAGCCTCAATCAAATCAACCGTCCGCTGATAAATTTCATTGTAATAATCCAAATGATAAGGCAACGCATATCCTTCCCCCCCCACTAAAATCGAGCGCTGGGCAAACGTCGGTAGACTATTCGCTTCCTCGGTTAACGAAGCAATCACCGTATCTTTCGGTTGTTGTTGCAGAAACTTGTAAAGTTCTGGCACATCACCTACCGTGTAACGGCTAATCGGAAAAGGATAATCATTAGCTTGCAAAATACTGGGATAAAAAAGTAGAATGGCAGCCAAAACCCCCGTAAACCCAATAGCCAAAAGCGGTTTCCCTTTAGTTTGAGCCACCTGTAAAACTGTATCCAATAAAATAGTCAGCGCCACAGCCGCCGCCAACGCCACCATAATTCGCAAACTATGTTCTGTATAGCGATTAGGAAGATGTAGCTTAAATAGAAACAAATGAGCAGCGACAAACATACCCATCGATACCAGCAGCATCTGAGGTAACAGCCAAATACCCCTACTAACCCGTTTAACCAAAGGAAACCGAGAGGGATATTTCAACAGAAACGGCAAAGAAAAACTCACCCAAACCTGTGGCGGTACTAAAAGAATCGAATACTTTGCCATCAACCTACACCATTCCGTTGGCAGCATACCACTGCGCTTACCACAAATCCAATAATTCCAAGGGTCAGCATTAAAAAAACTTGACCATCCTTTAGTCGAAAAAGCGGGTAACATCCTCGCTTGTGTCACCGTAATCACAGAACCAAATTCTGAAGAGTTTAAAGCATAGGGTAAGAGAACCAAGAATGCAACTCCTAATCCCCACCCACAGAACCAATAATCTGAGCGCACTACAGATAAGCGAAACCGTCCTTGTTCCCACCGCCCTAGCTGAACAATCAACAATCCAGCGACAATAAAGACACACTGAGGATAAAATAACCCCAAAAGCGCGATCGCGACAAGAGTTGGCAGTAATAACCGTCGCAATAAATAATACACAAAGGCGAGAAACAGAGGATAGACAAAGGCTACAGGTGTAGCCGATACTAAATCATCTCTCATCCAGAGATTTTGATTCAATAGCAATGACGCGATAAACCCAGCAATCGGTACAGGCAAAATTTGTAGAGTAATGCCAAAACAGTAGACAGTTGCCACTAATCCCAGCCCCAAGGGTAAAATCTTACTTAAAGCCATTGGATCAATTCCTACTGCGGCAAAGAGCCGATAGAATGTAGCATATCCCCACGGTGCAACCGATTGAAAATAATCGGCAATCAAATCCCCAGGAAACAACTGTGAGTCGAGAAACCGACGCATCCAAAAAACATGTTGCCGCGCATCATCCTGGACAATATAGTCATGACTCAAGGCGTTTAGTAGTGCCGGATATGCATAAATAGCCGCAAAAGTCAAGCTTAAACTCAACCAAAACACCTGCTGAGTGCGAGAGACTTTGCCAGTCAGTAGGTGGGAAAAATTAAAGTTAACGGCTCTTATCGTCATTCGTCATTTGTCATTCGTCATACTCGCTCTAAAGACTTAGCATAGAGAATATAGCGCGAATTTCGATACGCGATCGCAAGTCCTAAGCCAAAAGGTATCAACGTCAGTAGGGTAAACTCCGCCAGTCCCATCCGCACAGCATTTTCTGAAGACTGTTGCTTGCGCCGCAGTACTCCCACACTCAGCGCCAACACCAACAAGTACACAGCCAGTTTAATCCACCACTGTTGTGACCAATGCAGGGGATTCAGGTGGTGAGGAGTGCGGATGAATACATAAACATAGGACGGTTCTACAGCACCTGTGGGACTAAGTGTCAATAAATGTTCTAGAATCGTGTAAATCGATAGCGCACTGGCTATCAGATAAATCCCCACAATGGAACCCAGATACCGAATACTTCTAAAATGGCGGTGGCGTCTGAGGAGCAACCATCCTCCTATCACCAGAGACGCCCAACCCCCGACAAGAGTGTGAAATAATGTGGCTAGCCCCAAAAGAAGTGCCATCACGCGATAGCAACCCGTTAACATCAGCCCAATGGCGAACAGCAATAGACCGTAAGCCACAACTTTCGGCTCAACCCCTCCGACAAACCATTCACGGGCAACTATCCCTTGATGGTCATCCACATATAAAAACAAACCAACCGCCAACAGCAGCAAGGGCAAACTCAACCCCAGCTTTCGACCCAGAAAGACTAACCCTGAAGCCATCAGGGTGTAACACAACAGCCGCCCGATTAAAGACGTGGCTAAAAACCCCCAAGCCGCCGCCATTGAGCCAAAAAATGCCAGGAATGGTATGCGATAGCCCGGAGGCTGATTGAGATACCAGTCTCCGGGAATCCAAGTTGGGTCAGCATACTGTCTGGCAAAGGGTAAAATATCGACTTCATTTTTGTCACCCATATTGCCATCCAGCAAGAATCCCAAACTGAGAAATGCAGTTACGACCAAAATTTGAACGCTGACTTGCTTCCAGTGGGTTCGTTCTTGATTAACCGGATTGGTTTGTATGGAATGGCTTGATATCATCTTGTTGGTCACTGGCGTGATACTTCCCAGAATTAAAGCATAATTGTTGCTGAGTATAGTAGTGTCAGCGTCTTGTGAATAGCTCTGCCACATAACCCGTTGATTTGTCGAGGCGGACGCGATAAATTAACCAATCCCGAAGTTTACAAGAGGAATTAAAGTGTGGTCAACGTTTTAGTTACAGGTGCAGCCGGCTTTATCGGATATCACCTCAGTCAACGCTTACTTGCCCAAGGTGATACCGTAATTGGACTGGATAACCTGAATGCTTACTATGATGTCTCCCTCAAACAAGCCCGACTGGCGCAACTGGAGAACCAACCTGGGTTTCGCTTTTATAAACTAGACTTAGCCGATAGAGAGGGAATTGCCCAGTTATTTGCCCAAGAATCTTTTGAGTTTGTCGTCCATCTGGCGGCGCAGGCGGGTGTTCGCTATTCCCTGAAAAACCCCTACGTTTATGTGGATAGTAACCTAGTGGGCTTTACCAATATCCTGGAAGGGTGTCGCCATGCACAGATTAAGCATCTGGTGTTTGCCTCATCGAGTTCGGTGTACGGCGCGAATACAAAAGTGCCGTTTTCGGTACAGGATAATGTCGATTCTCCCATTAGCCTCTATGCCGCCACCAAGAAAGCGAATGAATTAATGGCTCATGCCTATAGTCATCTGTATAACATACCCACAACCGGCTTGCGCTTCTTTACTGTCTACGGGTCGTGGTATCGTCCCGATATGGCACTATTTTTATTTACCAAAGCTATCCTCGCCGAGCAGCCGATTAATGTGTTTAACTATGGTCGGATGGAAAGGGATTTTACTTACGTTGATGATGTCGTCGAGGGTGTGGTGCGAGTCATGGGTAAGATTCCGCAGCCGAAAGCTTCAGGAAATGCTTCACCTGGTTCGAGAAGTTCTGCCCCTTACAAACTCTACAACATTGGCAATAATCAACCGATTGAACTGCTACAACTCATCGAAACCCTAGAACAATCTTTGGGCAAAACCGCTGTGAAAAATATGCTACCCATGCAACCGGGAGATGTGCCGATTACTTATGCGGATGTGGATGATTTAATCCAAGATGTGGGATTTAGACCAAATACGCCCATTGAAGTGGGTGTGGAACAATTTGTTCAATGGTATCGGTCTTATTACAAGATTTAGTCTATTTTGTCAATGATTTAGATTGAATCGGGGCGGGTTTAGTCACATCTTTTTGCAACAGAAAAGATAGTCGTAAAACCCGCCCCTACACAAGTGCCATTCTTGACTAGCCAGGGACTTGAAGAGAACCTTTTTCATTCCCCTTCTTTTTCGATTTCGTCATCCGGCTGGATGTTTTCCTCCATCCGTTTGAGCAAAAGCTGTTTGGCTTTGAGAATATCGGATTCGGTGCCATAGTGATTGTGATAGTAATAGTAAGACCGGGTGGTATACCCTTTAACGCCATTGGCAACCACTCCGAACACGGTAGCGTTAGAAATTCTCATACTATCTAAGGCTTGCATTAATGCGGAGCGATCGCTCTTACCCAAACCAACCACCATAATTACACCATCAGCGTGAGCCGCCAAGATACGACCATCAGCCAGTCCTAACACAGGTGGTGTATCGTAAATCACCAGGTCAAAAACCGCATGAAATTGCTCCATTAAATGTTGCATCTTCTTGGAACACAGAAGACGACTCGGATCAGGTGGGACTTGACCGGCGGTGAGGACATACAACCGATCCCACATCGGTATGCGTTGGATTGCCTGTTTCGCGGTTAGTCCCGTGGCGATGACATTACTTAAGCCGACTTGATTATCTAAGTTCAAATAGTGATGAACCTGAGGGCGTCGTAAGTCCGCATCCACCAGCAAAACTCGTTGACCCATGGCGGCGGCGGCTTGGGCGAGATGGACGGAAACAGTAGATTTTCCTTCTGAGGGGGTGGCTGAACTCACAATGATGGAGTGAACGGGCGTATCGCTACCCAGAAACCGAATATTAGTCTGGAGCGAACGGAACGATTCTAAAAAAGGAGAAGCATTGTAGTTTCGGGATGGGCGGCGAGATTTTCGCGGGTTGGGGGAAGGGGGCGCTGATGTCGTCTGGGTTAGGTTTGCCGTAGACATCATCTGTTTGAGTTGTTTTTGGTAGGGGATAATGCCCAGTAGGGGAAGTTTGGTTAACTCTTTGAGTTCATCGGGAGAATGGAAGACATTATCCAAACGTTCGATCAGCAAAGCAACACCCATGCCCAACAATAACCCCGCGATCGCACCCAATGTGATATTACGCTTGGTATTGGGCCACACGGGGACTTGGGGGACTTGCGGCTTTAAAATAATCTGCCAAGGTAAGGCTTTCTGGGCGGCTTCAATTTCCAGATTTTCCCGCACCGCCAGAAAGCGATTTAAGCTATCGGTGGCGACTTGGAGTTCTCGCTGTAAATCTGTGTAGCGGCGGGCGATGACGGGGATTTGTTTAACCTGGAGGTTGAGCAGTTGAGCGGCTCGCGCGATCGCACTTTGTTTTACTTGCAAGACTTGCAGTTGATTAGTCGCTTGCACCAGTTGCTGGGTCAAGTTTGTGCGAATTGAATTGGGGGAAGCACCGGACACCCCAGCCTCACTTAGGCTGACGCCCAACACCTTTTGGGATTCTTGGCTAAGTAAAGGTAAGAGATTATCCCGTTTCTGGCGTAAGGCTTGCATCGTGGGACTTTGGGGCGTAAACCGTGCCGATTCTAGGGCAATCTGGGCTTCAAGTTCCGAGAGTTGGTTGAGTAACTGTTGGTAGCGAGGGGCTTCACTGAGGGTAACTGTGGCAACGGCTTGTTGGGGTGATAATCCCAACTGCTGTAGAAGGGTATTATAAAGCGATCGGGTTTCTTGATACTCAACCTGAGTTTGTAACTGCTGCTGTTCAATCGTACTTACCCGTTGGGATAACTCTTGGGCTTGGATTTCCGGGTCAAGGAGGTTGTGTTGTTGGCGAAAGTCTTGCAGTTGTCCTTGCAGCTTATTCACGCGATCGCGCAGCATGGGTAACTGGTCATCGACAAACATAATTCCCTGTTTCAGGTTCAGTTGTCGCTCTTGTAAAGAGTAGCGCAGATATCCTCTGGCGACTTCGTGTAAAACCCGCCGCACTCTTTCCGGCTCAGTATCCCGATAACGCCCTTCTAGGATTTTGGTTTCCCCCAGTCGGCTAACGATGAGCTGACCCATTAAGGAATCATAGCTCACCTCTGGGTAGTGCTTTTGGATCTCCTGGACAATAGCGTCCATTAGCTGAGGAGAGCGTAACACCTGAATCTGGGTATCGTAATCCAGTGCCGAATTCCGTCCATCACCGCCACCCACCACTTCCGTGAGTCTGTCTAAGTCTCCTTCCTTCGTAACCGGTTCAACCAGCAGTTGAAACTTGCTCTCATACTTAGGGGTCTGATTCAACGTCCAAAAACTGATCCCCGATGTTACCGCGATCGCGACTCCAGCAATGACTAAAGCACGACGCCGAATCACGTTGACCAACTGGCGCAATGTCCATTCATCAGGCTCAGGTTCCGGAGGTGGAGTCCGGTAGACTAGCGGTGGTGAATACTTTGGGTGTTTCCCATTGCCATTGGGTGATAATGGTTCCTGAATCTGACCAATCTCCATCTTCCCCCTACTCCTTCTGCGTGGATTGAGCGCGTTAGTCAAAAAATCATTTTACCTTGTTTAATTGTGTATCAGGTTGGCTCAAAATCGTCACCAATCCCGCTGAAATTTACAAATTTGATGGGAGTAGGGAATCAGTCCTTAACCATCAACTCTTGATTCCCTATCTGTCCTAGAACACCGATTCAGTCATCCAATTATCTACTGAAATTCCTCAAAAACGGTAACAGAAGCGACAATATCTCCCCTTTTTCCTGTAGAGACGTGCCATGGCACGTCTCTACAGCAGCCAACCTACGCTCTAAAATCCAAAAAATCTAAACACAGAGAACACGCTGCCAATCGGACTGACAATTGTTCCCAAAGTATCCGTGACTCTGGTCAAACCGGAACGTCTGACGATAATCACATCATTGGGGCGTAATGGCGGATTACTTTGATCGTTAACATCGGCAGTAAAATCCACCTCGATTTCCCGTTTTCTAACGGTACCATTCGGTTGGAGACGAACCAACTCCACAGAACTCTTACGAGCGCGACGGTTATCAAATCCGCCCGCCGCTAGCAGGGCTTGATTCAAGGGGGCGTTAGCGGGGACGGAGACTGCACCCGGTTTCTCGACTTCTCCCACCACATTTACATTGATAATTGCCGCCGAGAAGCTTGCTGATGCCAATTCCGTGGCTTCTGAAGCTGTCAGGGTTTCGGCTTCGGGGACTCTAATCGTATCTCCCTGTTGCAAAATCACATCTTCAGAGAGATCTCCCTCTTGTAAAAGCTCCCACAGATTTATGACAAGTACTTGCTCAGTACCATCTCTGGTAGTGCGTCGCACTTCCACGTTACGAATATCAGCAGATTGAGTAATGCCCCCCGCCACTTGGATGGCTTGAGTTACCGTTGGCGGTTCTGTATTGTTATTGTTATTGCCACCGCCACTACCACCACGGGCGCTGTCAGCCGTAGCGGCTCCCGATGTGGCGGCTGTCACAGTATAAGGACCTGGGCGCACCACTTCCCCCACAACGGCAACTTTAATCGGCTTTACCGCCTCTGGTGAAAAACTCGCTGTTGCCAGTTGACGGCTTTCCAGGGGGTCAATGCCGGTGGTGGTGGGGATTAAGATTTCATCACCATCCCGCAAGGTCACGTCTTGGGATAGATCACTATTTTGCAATAAGTCCCAGAGATTAACCGTATAGGTTTGTCGGGTAGCTGGGTTCATCCGGCGGCGGATTTGTACGTTTCGCACATCAGCCGAGCGACTAATTCCCCCAGCAAGCTGAACTACTTGAGTCACGGTGGGAAATTGTTGTCCTTCGTTGAGGGTGACGCTGTAGGAACCCGGACGACTGACTTCCCCGGCGACCGCAATTTTTAGGGGGCGAGCATCAATCAGGCTTAGAGTGACTAAGGGGCGTCTCACATAGGGAGCGTATCGCCCAGCAATTCTTTGAGTGGCAGCATTAATGGTTAACCCTTCAACAGCGATACTGCCAGCAACGGGTAAATTGAGGGTGCCATCGACTAAAACCTGGTATTCCCCACTGTATTCTGGAACATCAAAGAGCGTCACGCCCACGCGATCGCCCGGTCCTAGGGTATAGGGTAAATCGGGTGGTGGATTCGTCACTGTCGTGGGTGCAGGGGGCGAAAATGTGGGGACTTGCGCTATTCCCGGAAGCGGTGCGGTTACGGCAAAAAAGGCAAATAGGGTTAAACCTGCCACAGATGGTGTTAAATGCTTGCTCAAGTTGATCCTCCCGATCCCTATGGTGCGAAAACTCTCAATGGGTCTTTTAATTCTCAGTTTAGTCATATTTATTACAGATGTCTTAGCTCATTCGTGATTAGCTCCCATTACCGTTGAAGCTAATTGGCACGAAAAAGTTCATACCCGCAGAACGTTAGAGTCGATACTCGCTATCCTCAAGTGTCACACGACTTTCAGGGAACGGACAATAAACAAGTGTATCGGCAAGACTTAGAGGACACTCCAAACACTGTCTAATATAATTTCAGTAGAGCATAAACTGTGGCAGCTAGGATAAATTTCACAGAACAATCTATCCCAAAGTGGTGGAGTCGTTATGGCTCGTCCTGTATAGTTGAATTTACAGTAGTATTGGCGGGTATTCCTAATTCGCGATCGCGGGCGGATGACAAACCCAGCCAGATCAGAAAAATATGTTAAGCTTTATCTCAATTTCTAATTTTTTAATGAATTAAAACTATGATATTTATCAGTCCCAAAACCGACTTTGCTTTTAAGAAAATATTTGGAGCGAACGACAGTAAAGACATCTTAATTAGCTTTTTAAATGCCCTGATTTATAATGCCAATCCGGTGATTCAGGATTTAGAAATTATTGATCCGTACAATCCTGGGGATGTTGTCGATTTAAAAGATAGTTATCTTGATGTCAGAGCTGTCCTGGATAACGGCTCAACCGTGTTAATCGAAATGCAGGTGCTGAACGTGGCGTCCTTTGAAAAGCGCGTCATTTATAACCTGACAAAAACTTATGCCAATCAATTAAAATATGGGGAAGGATACTCCCACCTTAAACCCGCGATCGCCTTAACGATAACGGATTTCCAACTGTTTGACCAGACTCAGCGGTTCCTGACTCGTTTTGGCTTGAAAGAAAAACAGGAGTTGTTTGACTATACCGATCCAGAAGTTGAGCTAATTTTTGTGGAGTTACCTAAGTTTAATAAAAAACTTGAGGATTTAGAAAATTTAACCGATAAATGGATTTACTTTATTAAAGAAGCTCCCAGCTTGGAAGTCATTCCACCCACGTTTAGACAGGTTCCCGAACTCGAGAAAGCCATGAATATTGCTAACCAAGCGAATTTAAGTGTAGAGGAATTAGAAAAATTACGTAAGCGAGAGGTATTCCTTGAAGATCAACGGGGATTTATTGTTAAGGCAAAGCAGGAGGGACGAGCAGAAGGACGAGTAGAAGGACGAGTAGAAGAAGGAATCCGATGGACATTACGTTTGCTGGAGCGTCAGTTCGGGTCAATTCCGCCCGCAATCATTAATCAGATTCAAAACTTGTCTGTTGAAGAATTAGAAGGTCTAGGTGATGCTATTTTAGATTTTAACGATTTAGAGGAAGTATCGGCTTGGTTACAAGACAATACAAAGGGCAGGTAATAAAAGCAGTATACCTATCCAGAAATCGAGAAAGCCATGAATATTGCTAACTGCTCATTGATCGGGATTATCGGGATTATCAGGATTATCGCGGTTGTAGGAGCGAGTCGCGGCATATCGTAGGCGGCGTGAGAATTAAGGTATCTCGACTCGCCCTCATCTGATGTATGCGATGTCAGATAATTATTGATACCCTTCGGGGGGCGACCCGATAGAATTAATGATAGGGTGGTGTGTTGTAGGGGCGAGTCGCTGCATATCGTAGGCGGCGTGAGAATTAAAGGAACTCGACTCGCCCTCATCTGATGGATGCGGTGTCATAATCAACAACAAACTCGGCTAGCCCTAAATAACGAATCCCTTGGGGATTCGTCTCAAAACGACAGGGTAACACCTCAAGCCCCTGGAGAACCGCCTCTCGCAAGAGTTTGCCATAAACGGGATCAGTACTGTCACCCGGGCTAAAGCGATCGCAGTCCCCCCGATTGATAAAATAAAGCATGATCGCCTTGGCTTGGGGCAATAACTTCTGGAGTTCTTGCAGGTGCTTTTGTCCCCTTGTGGTAACAGTGTCGGGAAATAAGGCTAAGGTTCCCTGCGCCCAAGTCGTATTCTTGACTTCCAAATAGATGGGAGGCGCTTCATTCTCCCCCGTCAGTACAAAATCAACCCGACTTTTCCGGTTTTCACCATAAACCACTTCTGGGCGAATTTGGCTGTAGCGATTGGCTAATTCCGGGATTAGCCCTTGTTCCAGGATAATCTTCATCACCCGATTCGGGAGTGCGGTATTAATCCCTACCCAAGTCGGTTGGGTGTCATTGACTTGGATCATCTCCCAGGTGTAGGCTAACTTTCGCTTGGGATTATTACTGTGAGATACCTGAACTAAACTTCCAGGAGTGGAAACCCCTGTCATTGGACCAGTATTCGGACAGTGGGCGATGATTGTTTCCCCTGATGTAAGCTGAATATCGGCAAAAAACCGCTTATAGCGTCTGAGTAAAGTCCCCGTCTCTAGTGGCGGGTAGGTGTAAATCCAATCGGAGTTATCGTCCATTAATTTAAGTGAACTGTTCACATTACTTAATAAGTATATTAAAATAACTTAACATGCAGTGACATTCAATGGACTCAAAATGGCTAACTCAGACCAACGGAAACAGCGGATCATGGAACACATCAAACGCTCGATTACGATTCCTCAGCGAGGCTTTTCAATGACTTCAGATGCTAAAAAGCAACAGATTATGGATCATATCAAAATGACACGAGGTTAAACCTTCACAGCAGAAGTTTCCCATTAGTTCTCTCCGGGGCGGGTTTTACCGATAACCTTTTGGAAAAAACTGACCATAAAACTCCAGAGAATTTGGGTTATCCTGCTAGTTTATTCGAGAGAACCTGCGGATGGGAGCATGTCACCTTTGTAGGTTGGGTTGAGGAACGAAACCCAACTCCAGGGAGAGCCAGTTGGGTAACGCTTACGCTCTACCCAACCTACTTGAGAGTTCTGTGCTGTCCCTGACATGCTCCCCCTGCGGATTTGGTATAACTGGGGATTTAAGCCTAGGCTGAAACGCTAGTAGAAACGTAGCATCCTACGTCTCTACATTACCTATTGTGACACCGATTCCTGCTATACAGGCGGTTTGGTTAAACGGGAACAATAACGCTCCTCAACAATTGTAGATTTAGAGGACATCTTTACCGATTTATGGTGCGAGGTTTGGGAAACAACCTCCTTTTCCGGATGGATAGTAATTTGCTTACAAACTAATTGCTGGCTTCCGGGGCGAATAAAATCCCATGTATAAACTTGGGTATCAGGGAGTGTAGCTTGCGCTGGAGCTAGTCTGAAAGTAGTTGATAATACTAGCCCTAAAATAAATAAAACGACAAGTACGGTTTTCCGCATTGATTTCTCTCAGTTGACTGAGTTCAAATTAATTTTGCTCTCTACTCTCTATTATATCTAATATATCTAAGTAGTTGGACAAAATTAAAGTTACCTTAAAACCCAAGACGGCAATAAATAAGCTCTAATTTAATTTTTTATCGCCATAGTTCCACCCTCACGTCTCCCCCAGCTCCCCAGACGCGCCATGGCGCGTCTCTACCTGCTTCTTCTACCCTAGATATCTTCACCAAAATTCATCCCTCATCCCTCATGGTCAAAAAAACCCCCTTTTGCTGGAGTTGCGCCAGGGAACGGTTAAGATAAATTTGAGCAATCGTATCTTGGGGATTAATTTTCAAAACCTCTTCAAACCGCTGTTTCGCTTTGCCAAACGCCTGCTTGGCGTAGAGAAACAACCCTTCTTCAAAAATTGAGATTGTGGCTAACTTGCCCTCCTTAATTTTTAATGAATCTCCATCAAACACTTCAAAAACTGCCACCGCTTTTGACTTGCCTTTTACCTTAACCTGCTCCACAAAGCGGAGGCTGTACTCCGTTGGGTTATGTAAACGAGTCAACGTCTGTCCTGATATTAATAACGACACCTTATACTGTTTCGTTAGTCCCTCCAAGCGAGCCGCTAAATTAACATCATCACTAATCACCGTACTATCTATCCGGTGTTTTCCCCCAACTGTACCCAGCATCAACGAGCCGGTATTAATACCAATGCCAATTTTGATCGGCGTATAACCCGATTGCAGACGACGCAGATTATACTCATACAACCGCTGTACCATAGAAATTCCAGCTTGAACCGCGTCATCAGCAATACCACTAAATAGTGCCATAATCGCATCGCCCATATATTTATCAATAAAGCCATGATGTTCGATAATGGCTGGCTCCATCCGCTTTAAAAAAGCATTAATGAACTTGAAATTTTCCTGAGGATTCATCCGTTCCGAGAGGGTGGTAAAATCACGAATGTCCGAGAAAAGGACTGACATTTCTTGCTGGACTTGGTCGCCTAATTCTACATCAACGACACTTTTTTTATTTAAGATCTGTAAGAATTGACTGGGGACAAAACGGGAAAAAGATTGATTGAGTTGAAACAGTTCATTTGTGAACTTAATTCGCTCCGCCTCCGCTTGTTTGCGAGATGTAATATCTTCCACAAAGCCCTGATAGTAAAGTGGAGTTCCAGACGCATCATAAACAGTACGGGCATTCTCACTAATCCAGATAATTGTGCCATTTTTGCGGCAGATCATTGACTCAAACTCACACACAACACCATGCTGCTGCATAAGTGTCATAAATTCCTGACGCCGACGGGGATCAACGTACAAGTGATGCTGAATACTGTTAAGGATTGTGATCAATTCTTGGGGGGAATCGTAGCCGTAGATGTGGGCTAAAGCGGGGTTAGCACTGAGATAACTGCCATCGAGAGCAATCTGAAAGATTCCTTCTTGGGCATTTTCAAAAATAGAGCGATATTTTTGTTCTGCCTTCACCAGTGCAGCTTCAGCTTGTTTACGTAAACGCAGCTCATAATAGACATCGCTAATATCTCGACCTTCAACAATCAAAAAGTCAATACTACCATTTTCATCAATAATCGGTTTAATCGAAAAATCAATCGTAGCAATGCGCCGTTGTTCGCCAAAAATATCAACTTCATAACGGATAAATTTACCGCTAGCAGCTTGAGAAATGGCTAATTTTAACTGAGATTGAGTTTGGGAGGAAATAGTCCACCAGTAACACTCCCACAAGGGTTTTCCTGCCACATCATCTAAATGTAACTCACCTAAATCAAGGGCAGTTTGGTTTACTTCTAGGACGATTCCATCAACACTCAGCATCCCCGTAAACTGAAATGTATGATTAAAAATTGCCCGAAATTTTAGCTCACTAGCACTGAGTAATTTGACAGATTGTTTTAAATCCTGATTCAACTGTTTAAGTTGGGCATTTTGTTCAGCCAGTTTTTTATCTTGAAGATAACTATTGATTGCTTCTTTTACTGTCAAAATTAGGTCTGAAGCCTGCCAAGGCTTAGCGATATAACGATAGAGTTTAGCATAATTAATTGCATTGCCTATGGCTTCAAGATCAGCTTGTCCGGTTAGCATAATTTTTAGCGTTTTAGGTGAAAGTTCATGAACACACCTTAATAGTTCATCACCTTTCATCCCTGGCATGATATGGTCAGAGATAACTAACGGAATCTCATAGTTATCTTCTAAGAGTTCTTTCATTAACTCTAATCCCTCTTCTGCTGCTTCCGCAATTTCAATCAAATAATTCTTGCCAAGAGCCTCCTTAAGCTCAGTTTTTAGACTTCTGAGTACTGTTTTCTCATCATCGACACAAATAATTACCTGTTTAGTCATACTTAGGTTACCTATACCGTCACGCAGAAGTCACAAGGATTTTTTACTAGGTTTGAATTATCGGCTTGGCTGGATAATTTATAAATAACTTATAGTTGAGATAATCCTAATTTAATGATTTCCACTAATTCTGCTTCTGACCACGGTTTGTATAAGCAGTAATGCAGGTTTGCTTTCCTTTTTGCTTGTTCAATCGCCTCTGCATCCGCTTGACCTGTCAGCAGAATTTTAATGACATGGGGAAACTTCTGATGAACCTGAACCAGAAACTCATCGCCTTTCATTCCCGGCATTAACCAATCCGACACAATCAGAATAATGCTCACATTTTCTTCAACAAGCTCATCAATTAATTCTAACGCTTCATCAGCCGCTTCGGCAAGTTCATAAGTATAAGCATCCCCAAAGGCTTCTTTGAGTTGAGTCTTCAGACTTTTGAGAACGACTTTTTCATCATCAACACACAAAATGACGGGTTTATTCATTGGGCATTTGTCCTTTGTTATTGGTCATTTGTCCTTTGTCCTTTATCAAGTCTATCTAAACAATTATTATTCGTTTCCTTCGGGAGTATGTCAGTTTCGCATAAAACGTTCAAGTAGGTTGGGTTGAGGAACGAAACCCAACAGGCTAATCTGGAGTTGGGTTTCGTTCCTCAACCCAACCTACAAAGATGATATGCTCCCGTTTCCTTCTGTCCTCTGTCTTCTTGCTTTAGTCTCCCGCCGTCCGAAAAGGTAATGAAACAGTAAAAGTGGTTTTACCTGGAATGGATTCAACGTCAATCTGTCCCTGATGCTTTTCAATAATCTTTTTCACAATATCGAGCCCTAATCCACTTCCTTCTCCAGCTAACTTAGTAGTAAAAAATGGCTGAAATATTTTGCTTATAATTTCTGGAGGGATTCCTTTCCCACTATCGGTAATACTAACTTTTATCTGTTGGTCTTGCCCCTTGACATCAATGGTTAATGTTCCCTGATTATCCATTGCCTGTAAAGCATTATGAATCAGATTCGTCCAGACTTGATTGAGTTCATCTGCATAACATAATATCGGTGGTAACTCTTCATAGTTTCGGCTCACATTAATCCCATGCTTTAGTTGATTCTGATAGAGGGTTAACACTGTTTCAATGCCTGCTGTTAGGTTCGCCGGAATCATTGTTCCTGATTGATCATAACGGGCATAATTTTTTAATGCAAATACTACTTTAGAGGCTCGTTCAGTTGCTATATTGATGGTTTGAGTCCCCCGTTGTAATCCAGATAGTTTGTAAGCCGTTTCTAAGAGGTGGGCACTATGGGGGTGTCTCAACAGAGGGAAGAATTCTTCAATGTTGTTATAAATCCCCATATCAACTAAAGTATCGGCTATGGTATCAGCATCCTGAATATCTTCAATTTCCAATTGACGAATTAATACTCGCCGCCGTTTTCGTTCTTCTTTCGCCGTTAGATTCGATTCGTTTTGGAGTGAACGTTGCAACATTTTGAGAAAATCCTGCCCTTCTTCTGAAGATAATGATTGAAAAAGTGTGGGTAATTGTTCCAAGGTTTGGCGTAAAAATTTAGAAATATTTCCGGCTGAGGAACGAATCGCTCCCAAAGGTGTATTGATTTCATGGGCAATCCCAGCGATTAATTGTCCCAAGGCTGCCATTTTTTCCGATTGAATCAGTTCATCTTGCGTGGCGTTGAGAGAGTCGAGGGTGTTTTTTAACTCTTGGGTGCGTGCGGCAACGTTTTGTTCTAGATTGTGATAAAGTCGGGCATTGTCGATCGCGATCGCGGCTTGTCCGGATAGGAGTTGTAAAACTTCCAGTCTGTCTGGGGTAAAGGCGTCTGTGGTTAGATTATTTTCCAGATAAACAATACCACTGAGTTGACCTTGATTCAGTAGCGGCGCACACAAAATCGATTGGGTTTGATGGGTTTGAATATAAGGATCGTTGGTAAACTTGCCGACCTTAGCCGCATTGGTTTTGACTACGGTTTCTTGGGTATGAGTGACATAGTTAATAATCGATAGAGGTAGGTTATTTTTCAACGGTAGAGATTGCAAAACTTTGACTTGATTAGTCTCGACATTTAGCGATGCCTCAATCACCCATTGTCCCGATTTATTTAAAACAAGGACTCCCGTTTGCGCTCCCGTATTTTCAATTAAAATTTTCATCAAAGCCGCCAGTAACTTATTCAGATTAATTTCACTACTAATGGCTTGAGAGGCTTTCATCAGCGTCGCAAAATCTAATTCTGACTGATTTCTCCCGGAAATACTACTCACCGTCGTGCGAGTTTCTGTGATAAAACTGACACGAGAAGATGGAGCAAAAATCTGGGGATACTGGGCTTTCAAATCTCTCGCCTTCGCCGTCGCCCCCCAGCGCGTGTAAGCATAATGGGCTTCTTTAATATAAGTATGAGCAAACTTGTCCATCCCCCGATTCTGATAAAAAATTGCGGCTAAATTGTAAGCTAAGGCTTCCTCTTGAATATAGCCATTATCCCTCGCCCCTTTAATCGCTTGTTCATATAACTCCATCGCCGTAACCACTTCACCCAAAACTCGCGCTTTTTCGGCTCCAACTAAATCAAATTTATGGCGCTGATTCATCGCACCATGCTTTGCCCAAATCTGCATTTTTTCTTGATTGGCGTTAACTCGCTCAATCAACGCCTGTTTTTGTACCGATGTCGCCTCAGAAAAAATGGCAAGATGGGCGAGAGAATCATAAAAATAGAATATCGGAATCACAATCATCGCCGTAACCCCGTTTAAATACTGTTCGGCTAAAACCGCATTTTTCACCGCTTGCTCAAACTCACCAAATAGATAACACAGAATCAGCTTATTCAAATAAAATAAATGCAGTTCTGTGCGGTCATTTGCAGCCAGCGCCCGGGGTAATGATTTCTCTTCATTGTACGCCTTCCCCGTTAACTGCGTGGGATTTTCTCCTTGACCCCGTAAATTCTGTACCGCCTGTAAAAAAATTGCCGTCCAATTAAATGGACTTTCCCGACGAATTTGCCGCACCGCCTGATTATAGGTGGCGATTTCTTGTTCCACCTGTGTTAGTTCAACCGCACTAAAATATAAATGATCGCAGGTATAAAAGGCGCAATACCCCGCAAACTCAAAATCTCCCGTTTCTACCCCACTGTGATAGCCCTCAATCAGGATGGGTACAGTTTGACTAAAATGCTCTTTCCAATGCAAATTATGAGCGCCCAGCACCTCTAAAACTTTACATTTGACTTGCTGAGCATTAAACTGATTCACTAAACTAAGTGCTAATTTACCAAATTGATATCCAGCCTCAAAATTTTGCTGACGATCCAATAAAATACATCCATAACAGGCATACCCAAATGCTGACAACGGAGCGTTACCATACTTAACTGATAACTGAACCATAGATGAGGCAATCAGAACAAAAAGTTCCGGTGCGGCGATATAAGCAGCGGCAATTAAATTGGATAGAATTAGTACAGCGGCTAGAGGTTCAGCGGCGGTCATTTCCGGCAGATTAATTAAATCTTCAATCTCATATTCGACCAATATCGCCGCCGTTTCTGCTAATCCGTTTTGTAAATCTGCCAAACTGGGTTCTTTGGGTAAGCTGATTCCCAGTAATTTTAGTACTTGCAGTCCAATATGAATGGCTTCTTTAAGATTATTTTGCGAGGCAATGGCTTGAATCTTGACTTCATACACATTGACTTTTTCCAGCACGGTTTTGGCATGGGTCAGGAGGACTTCAATTAATCCATCCATCGCCGTAAAATTCCCGCTTAAATAGGCGGCTTTTGCGGCTTCTTCATATAAGGCTAAGGTTAAGTCATAGTCCTGTTGCCAACTATCTGCACCGAGAAGTTCTCGTCCCACAGTTAAATAATTGAACGCGGCGCTATAAGCGGCTGAGCTTATGGCTTTCTGACCAGCTATTAAATTCAAATTGGCGATTTGATGGCGTTCATCCTGACTAATTTCTCCCGATAGGTTTTCACCCGTATTGACGATTCCTTGATTCAAATGATCAACGATTGCAAATATATTCTCAGACAAGGTTTCAGAGTCAGTACTTTGCCAAAGCAGACGACCAATTTTTAGGTGAATTTCTTTCTTATGGCAGTCATCAATTAATGCATACGCGGCTTGTTGTACCCGATCATGCAAAAATTTATACTCGTGAACCAGCAGATCTGGATTGAGTTCAGATAGGGGTATGATTAATTCAGATTGAACGGCTGTGACTAAGTTAGAGAAAATCACATCCTCCGGTTTTTCACAGACGATTGCCAGCGTGGACAAGTTGAAATTGGCACCGATACAAGCAGCTAATTGTAAAACTTGCTGGGTAGAATCGGGAAGCCTTCTTAACCGATTTGTCATCAACTCTACGACGTTATCGGTAATATTTTTTTTCTTGATTTTATTAATGTCCCACTGCCATTGATAATCTTGAAGATTGAAGGTGATTAAGTTTTCAGCATAGAGATTCCTCAAAAACTGATTCACAAAAAATGGATTGCCTGCCGTTTTGCTCATCAGCAGTTCGGCTAAATGGTGGGCGGATTGTTTTTTTTGGTTTAATGTGTCATAAATAATTTGGCTAATATGGTCTAATTTTAAAGGAGATAACTTAATAAAGTTAACCGTCGATCCTTGTTTTTTAAATCCATCCAGTGTCATCATCAACGGATGAGTCGCGCTGACTTCATTATCCCGATAGGCACCGATTAAGAATAGATAATGTATCTCGCTATCAGTCATAATCAGTTGAATTAACTTGAGCGTCGCCAAGTCTACCCACTGCAAATCATCGAGAAAAATAACTAACGGATGTTCGGGTGAGCAAAATGCCCGAATGAATTTTTGGAAGACAATATTAAAACGATTTTGGGCTTCTTGTGACCCTAACTCTGGCACCGCATGCTGTTGACCGACAATCCGTTCGACTTCAGGAATTATATCAATAATCACCTGACCATTTGTCCCTAAAGCGGCTAATAGTTTTTCTCGCCATTGATTAAGCTGGGCTTCGCTTTCTGTCAAAATTTGCTGTACCAATTCCTTAAATGCGCTGACAATAGCCGAGTAGGGAACATTTCGTTGAAACTGGTCAAATTTTCCCGATACAAAATAGCCGCGTAGTCGAGTGTTAGGTTTATGAATTTCGGCGATTAAGGATGATTTTCCAATACCAGAATACCCCGCCACCAGCATCATCTCGATGGGGGGATCGGCGGATTTTTGGGTTTCCTTGTCGTCTCGATTCGCGACGCGATCATAAGCGGCGAGCAAGGTTTCCACTTCCGCTTCTCGCCCATAGAGTTTTTGGGGAATTTGGAATTGTGCGGAAATATCTTGAGAACCGAGAGGAAAGTCTTCAATTGTTCCAGTTTCAGTTAATTGTCTCAGACAGGTTTGCAAATCAGCGACAATTCCCCAAGCACTTTGATACCGTTCTTCGGCGGTTTTTGCCATCAGCTTGATGACAATATTCGCAACGGTTGGCGGAATGGTTTCCCCTCGCTGCGTCCCGACTAATTCGTGGGGAGGAGTTGGGACTTTTGCCAGATGACAATGGACTAATTCTATGGCATCTTTTGTCTCAAATGGCAGTTTTCCGGTTAGCAGTTCATAGAGGGTGACACCTAGGGAGTAAAAGTCTGTGCGATAGTCTAAAGAACGATTCATCCGCCCGGTTTGTTCGGGGGAAATATAGGCTAATGTTCCTTCTAAGACATGAGGATTTTTGACGGTGGGATTTTCGCGGGTAAGCTGGGTGGAGATGCCAAAATCAATGATTTTGAGTTGTCCGGTTTCGGGGTTAAAGACAATATTACTTGGGTTAATATCTTTGTGAATGACATGAACAGCGTGAATCTGTGCTAAAATTTCTGTTATTGTGAGCGCAATTTTGAGAAAGTCCCGCAGGGGTAGAGACGAGGATGTCTTTGTCAGGTTACTCATCCACTGCTGTAAGGATTCACCGCCAAAATCCTCTAAGATGATTACTAAGGTTCTCTGATAGGGTTTGATACTATACGCCTTAACCACGCCATCGATATTCAGATGGTGGGTGATTTCATACTCTTGTCGATAGCGAGTCAACTCTTGGGGTGTGGGATAGTCTTGTTTGAGAAGTTTGAGAATGACAGGTTTGTTTTCCTCTTGTTGAATACCGCGATAAACTATGGTATTGGCACTTTCGTAGAGTCGGGACAAAATGCGGTAATTGGCAATTTTTAAGGCGGTGTTATTCGTCATAGGCTGTGTGAATAGGAAATCGAGGGTCTAGAGTTGACAAACACCACGTAATGTGGTAATAATAGAGCCGTCGCATATAAATTTAGCCGTCGAACTGAAAAATCTGGGCTTTGAATGTGACTCTATGAGTTCTCCTAGGGAGTAGACGAACGCCCCGACTCTTCACCAACGATGGTAAATGACACCCTAAAATGAAGCGTTAGTGTAGCTTCCCTCGATTTTGGATAGCAAATACTACTCACGTTAGCGATAACAGAGCGATCGCGAAACCCACCTGGCAAAGGCAATGGTAAATGACACCCTAAAATGAAGCGTTAGCGTGGCTTCCCTCTATTTGGCACAGTTGTATAGTAATTATACTCGGTTCAGGAATTATTGAACTCTTAAAATCAGCTTGATTTTAATTTTTTCTATCATACATCGATAGGACTTGTAATACTTTACAATACAGCAACCGTAAACTCTTGTCCTTCCAGACGCCAGATGTTGCATCTGCACTAGCTTCCCTGTAGTCTAAATCGAAACCATTTTGATTGACCGAATGTGGATAACCCATTTGCACCGTTTTCTCACGGGTACAACGAAGCATAACTTGATTGTTTGGTTGACGCTGAGTCTGGTAATTTCCACGCTTTACGGCATTTTAGCCCTTCAGTTTGCCTTCAGCAGCCAATACGTGGTACAGGATGATGCGCGACAGCATGTCTTCTGGATGCGGCGATTTTTAGACCCAGAGTTATTTCCTAATGATATCATTGCCGATTATTTCCAATCGGTTGCACCATTAGGATATCGCGCCCTATACCATTTCATGGCGGGGATTGGGATTGATCCGATTGTTTTGAGTAAAGTTTTGCCCCTGGTTTTGGGATTAGTTACCACAGGTTACTGTTTTGGCGTGGCGGTGCAATTGTTACCAATACCTTTGACTGGATTTATCGCATCTGTACTGCTGAATCAAAATCTGTGGATGCAGGATGGGTTGATATCGGGAACTCCCAAGGCGTTTATCTATCCTATACTGTTAGGGTTTTTGTATTATGGGATGCGCCAGTCACTGATGGGGATGGGAATCGCGATCGCGCTGTTAGGATTGTTCTATCCCTCATTAGTGCTAGTCTGTGCGGCGTTTCTAATTTTGCACTTGTGGCGGTTTAACCGGAAATTTCCCTCTGTGTCTCACAATCGCCGCGATTATGTCTTCTGTTTCACGGGTTTGGCGGTGGCGTTTGCGGTGTTATTACCCTACAGGATTAGTCTGTCAGAATTTGCCCCGGTGATCACGGCTACACAAGCCAAAAGTTTACCCGATTTCTTATCTCAAGGGCGAACTCGCTTTTTTATCAACGATGCTTGGTCATTCTGGTTTAATGGACGCAGTGGTATCCGCATTGATACAGCCTTAGCGCCGCCTCTGAGTTATTTGGGCTTGCTATTACCCGTTGTGTTACGCTATCCCTCTCGCTTTCCCCTCGCCAAGCAGATAACCGGGAATATGGGAGTTTTTCTCAAGTTCTTATTGGCGTCAGCTATTTTATTTTTAGCCGCCCATGCTCTGCTATTCAAACTGCACCTGCCTAGCCGTTATACTCAGCATAGCCTGCGGATTGCGATCGCGCTGGCGGCGGCAATAGTTCTCACCCTAATCCTAGACGCGGTTTTGATGGCGGCTAAGTCTAATTTTCAGGTTTGTCGTCAGCGAGGCGGCGCTTCTGGCACTTTAGTGCCCACTACCAACCCAGTCAGCAAGATTTCTCCAAAATTGGCGAAACCTTTGGCGCTGAGTTTAACAGGTTTAATTGCGATTACTCTCGTGGGATATCCTCATTTGGTTCTGAATACGTTTCCCTGGACGGCTTATATTGGTGGTAATGTCCCAACCTTATATGAGTTTTTTCAACAGCAACCCAAGGATAGTCAAATTGCATCCTTAGTGGAAGAAGCGAATAATTTACCCACTTATGCACAACGCTCAATTTTAGTCGGTCGCGAATATGCGATTCCCTATCATTGGGGATATTATCGCCAATTTCGGCAGCGGATGTCAGATTTAATTGAAGCGCAATATAGTCCAGATTTGGCGATTGTCCAGGAGTTTATCAAAAAATACGGGATTGATTTTTGGCTGCTACCGACTACACCATTAACAGCCGAATCAATTACTAATGATTCTTGGTTGATGCAGTACCAACCTGCGGCAAATCAAGCCATCGCTAAACTTGAAGCGGGGAAACAACCTGTGTTGGCATCGTTGAGAAGTAATTGTGCTGTTTGGGAGACACAGGGATTGATGGTTCTAGAGGCAGAGTGTATCTTACAAAAAAGACGCGATCGCTAAACGGTTAGGATTGAAATTCCGCTATACTAAACTTTAAACGGAGTCGTTATGAGTTTATTTATATGCCCAACCCCACTGTAGAAAATCTGGTGATTATCGGTTCTGGTCCTGCGGGTTACACGGCTGCCATTTACGCCGCCCGTGCTAACCTCAAACCCCTGATGTTTGAGGGCTTCCAAGCCGGGGGACTTCCTGGCGGTCAGTTAATGACTACCACCGACGTAGAAAACTTTCCCGGTTTTCCGGAAGGAATCACAGGTCCGCAACTGATGCAGGGGATGAAAGCCCAAGCCGAACGCTGGGGGACACAGTGCTATACCGAGGATGTCACGTCTGTGGATTTGAGTCAGCATCCTTTTATTATCCGTTCTGACGAGCGAGAAGTTCAAGCCCACAGTATTGTAATCGCCACCGGTGCCACCGCCAAGCGTTTAGGACTCAAGAGCGAACATCAGTATTGGAGTCATGGGATCTCCGCCTGTGCGATTTGCGATGGTGCGACTCCCCTTTTTCACGGTCAATCCCTAGCCGTGGTGGGTGGGGGTGACTCCGCCGCCGAAGAAGCCGTGTATTTAACTAAATACGGGGATCATGTGCATTTATTGGTGCGCCGTGACCAACTGCGGGCATCAAAAACCATGCAAGATCGAGTGCTAAATAATCCCAATATCACCGTTCACTGGAATACGGAGGCGGTGGATGTATTTGGCGAAAATGGTCGGATGAGTGGGGTCAAACTCCGCAACATCCAAACGGGCGAGGAGAGCGACTTACAGGTTAAAGGATTATTTTACGCGATCGGTCATACCCCCAACACATCCCTGTTCCAAGGACAACTCGACCTGGATGAAGTGGGCTACATTATCACCAAACCGGGTTCGGTTGAAACCAGCGTAGAAGGGGTTTATGCGGCGGGTGATGTGCAAGATCATGAATTTCGCCAAGCCATCACGGCGGCGGGAACCGGCTGTATGGCAGCTATGTTAGCCGAACGCTGGTTGTCTACCCATAACCTGATTCAGGAATATCACCAGAAACCCGAATCTGAACAACCTATCCAGAGGTTGGAAGATAAACCGACAGCAGATACAGAAGAAACCTTTGATATAAATAAGACACGGCATGTTGGCGGTTATGCCCTACGCAAACTCTTCCACGATAGCCATCGCCTGATCATAGTTAAGTATGTTTCACCCAACTGTGGTCCTTGTCATACCCTGAAGCCAATTTTAAATAAAGTGGTGGATGCATATTTGGGCAAAATTCACTTTGTCGAGGTTGATATTGAAGCGGAACCCGAAATCGCTGAAAATGCCATGGTTACTGGGACACCTACGGTACAATTTTTCAAAGACAAAGAAATCTTAGATCAACTCAAGGGATTAAAACAAAAAAGCGAATACCGTCAAATGATTGAGAAGTACCTACCCGCCGAAGTTTCAGCAGCTAGAGCGTCGGTCTAGTAATCGCCGTTCGTAGAGACGCGCCATGGCGCGTCTCTGGTGTACTAGATTAATTTCTGAAATCGCTCATCCTGCCGAATACTAGCCAAATCGGAGTCATTTTTGGCTAAATTTCGGTACTGCTCAGGATTCAGATTGATAGTTTTTTGCAGGTTTTCGATCGCTAGGTCAACATTGCCCTGCAAAGCATAACAGCAAGCTTTATTGTAAAAAGCATTAGCACTGTCAGGTTTTAACTCTATCACTTTGTCGAAACTAACCAAGGCTTCTGGGTAGTCTCCCAATTGTAAAAATGCATACCCTCGATTATACCAAGCCTCATATTTGTCGGGCTTGATTTTCAGGGCTTCGTCGTAACTGGCTACAGCATCTTGAAAGTATCTCAAGTTGACGAGGACATTGCCGCGATAATACCAAGTACTATGTTGTTTATACTTAAGTTTTAGGGCTTCATTGTAACTTGCCACGGCTTCTTGAAAACGCTCAAGGCGATACAGTGTACCCCCTCGGTTATTCCAAGCTTCGTGAGCATCGGGTTTAATTTTTAGGGCTTCATCATAACTAGCGATGGCTTCTTGGAACTGTTTTAGGTGTACCCAAGCATGTCCTTGGTTATACCAAGCTTCGTATTTATCCGGCTTAATTTTCAGGGCTTCTTGATAGCTAGCGATGGCTTCAATAAAGCGTTGTAAGCTAAACAGAACATTGCCTCGATTGTACCAACCTTGATGCAGGCTCGGTTTAAGGTCTAGGGCGTTATCATAGCTGACATTTGCCGCTTCATAGTGTCCTAAATTCACCAGCGCATTGCCCCGATTATACCAAGCCGGGTAAAAGTCGGGTTGCAATTTCACCGCCAAGTCATAGCTAGCGATCGCCTCTTCATGGCGTCCCGCCTTATCCAGGGCGATTCCCCGGTTATACCAAAGTTGGTATAAATCCGGTTCACGTTCTAAAACTTGGTCAACTGTCGCGATCGCTTCTTCAAACTGTCCGGATTGGATCAGTACAATACCCAAGTTATACCAAGCTTCATGGGTTGTGACTTCCAAGGGGTGATTGTAGCTAACGTTTGCGGCTTGAGGATTTTCTAGAAGGAGAGTACTCATTGATGTATTTTTTGGCTATGAGAGGCTTTTGACCTGGTTCACAGGTTGCAGCGTTGAGGGGGAACGTTCTTGACGATTCTCGATTGAGTGCAATACATAAAGGAGTCGGGAAACGAATGTGGGGTTTAGGGTTTAGGGTTTAGCAATCAGAACCGCGACGTTCACGGCTTAGGGTTGTCTCCTCACTTATCCTAGTCAACGCTTTTACTTGCTTATTCTTCCCCAACTCCCCCAAATCCGGATCAGTATAGGCAGGTACGATGGAAGGATTCATCTGGCAGATATAGCACTACGCATACAGGTTAGGACATTCTTTACTGCCGATGAGTTCCCCTTCCCCTTGGGATAACCGCTCCTCGTAGTGCTATACCAAGGCTGGTGTGATGCAGTTTCCCGATAGTGCGGGTTATCAGGGTTTTTGTATCGATTCCAGGACAAACAACGGCGATCTATCTCATGTTTACGGTTCATGTTCGCTATTTGTTCGTGATTTTGTTACGAGAAAACTTGACAGTTTATTCGTTGGATTAGAAAATGGAAGTATGAGGGCGAATATTACTCTAGGATGGAAGTATAAAATAAATGGAACACTCTAAACTGTTTGAACATTTCCTTATTACTCGAATGAATGTGGATTGGAACTTATCAAGGCATCGGCACGACCGGAACAGTTCCGTTTTTCTTGATCATAGATTTAATTTGTTTGACAAAATTTGTTATCCCTCGGTTTTAAGCCAAAATAACAAAATTTTTTTTTGGATAATTTTATTTGATGCGGCTTTACCTATCTCGTTTAAGCAGAAAGTTGAACGTTACTGTTCCCAGGCATCAAAAATTAAAATAATACCAGTTTATGTTCAGAATAAAAACACATTAATAAATACAGTTAGAAAAACTATTCAGCAAAATCTAAGCAATAAAACAAGGTATTTAATAACGACAAGTATTGATAGTGACGACGCAATTAGCCAGAATTTTGTTTCCCTAGTTCAAGAAAAATTTAGTCGCCAAGATTTTGAATTTATCAATTTTCCTTTTGGTTATTTGTATCGAATGAAGGAACAGAGTCTCTACCTAAGAGAATGGCTGACTTCTCCCTTCTATACATTAATAGAAAACATAAATGATTTTAAAACAGTTCTTCAGTATAATCATACTGAGATTAAAAACTATAGAAATCGCCAAATAATAACTAAGCCTGTATGGATCATGATTGCTCATGGAGAAAATGTACGTACTAATTTTGATGTAAGCGCCGCATGGCAACCTCTCTATAGATTGGGGTCGGACTTTACGATTAATTTAGAGTTTCCCTCTAAAAGTAGAAACTCTTATTTGAAAGAGATAATTGAGGCAGTGTACCAAGTATATGGTAGTCGCAAAAAGTGGGATACTAAAAAAGTTAAGATCAGGAAAATAATTAATATTTTATCCCCTTCTTTAGTACGTTTTACTAGGAAACTATAGTCGCTTTATCCAATAAGCAGCCGACTTAAAGCTTCCTTCCTCCAATCACCCGCTGAAACCGCTTATTTTTCCGCAACCGTTTTTATTAAAAGACGCGATCGCATCGTCTTGTTTTTCGAGTTTCATCAACAGACAGCCTTGGTTGAACCATATTTCCGGGTGATCAGGACTAATTTGCAGGGCTTTGGCGAAACTCTTGAGGGCGGCTTTGTGGCGTCCGAGGTTGGTTAAGGCGTTACCGCGATTACTCCAGGCTTTATCGTAGTTGGGATTACAGGCGATCGCTTGATCGAAACTGGCGAGGGCTTCTTTGTTACGTTCCAGAATCATCAGGGAACTCCCGCGAGAGTTCCAGGCTTGTGCAAGTGTGGGTTCTCGTTCAATCACTTGATCAAAACTTGCGATCGCGGCTTCATGCTTTCCCCAGTCTGCCAGAGCTATGCCTCGATTCAGCCAGATGCGCGTATCCTGGGGGTTTAACACCCCCGCTTGGTCAAAGCTGGCGATTTCACTCTTGTCTATTGCTGATGCTCCCCCTCAATGGTCACAGTCGATTTCCCTCTATCTTTGCAAATCTTTACAAGTTTGTATTGTTTTATACCTATTCTTTAAGATAGATATACGTTTATAATAATTCTCAAAGTCTCAGCCAAAGTAGCGACAACGCCCCAACAGGGGTTGTGTCTCCTACTCTCTAACAAATGCCGTTAGAAATTTCAGGAATTGACTATGGCAAGTAGCGCCACTAGCCAAAGAAAAGCTAATAGTAAAACAAACAGTCGTACCCATAAAAACACAGAGGAAACAACCATGGCAAAAGATAACGAAACCCAATCAACAAAGCTAGCTATTCAAAAGCAGCAAGCTGGGGGAGTTTCTCTGGTTGAACCTTCAATCCCTCTACCGGGAAATCGTCCCATAGCCACCAGTTCGCTAAAAGTGAGTGATCAAGGTTCAATAAGAGGGATGCGTCCTGTGGATACCAGCGAGTTACAAGTTGTTGGCACATTTTCATCCATGGGTGATCGCCCGATCGCGGCGAGTAACATGCAAGTCCGAGATATCATGGCTGTGTCAGGAAATCGCCCGATTTCTGTGAGTACCCTGCATCTTACGGGTACAGAAATGATTCTGGGGAATCGCCCCATCGCCTCCAATATCATGGAAGAAATTGATGAACTGATTGGTTATCTAGATTAATTTTTAGTTGAACTCTATCTTCCAGGTTGTCGAGATATTCTAGCAGAGTGTCTCGACAATTTTGTCGGGTAATCTCTAAAAAGGAAGTAGTAAACCCCGATTGGATCTAACCAATTCATACTTTAGGTATAAGGCTGGGATCAGCATAATCTACCCGTAGATTGACGATTCTAATAAAAAATACAGATACATTGGATATTAACGGAAAAGAAATTGCCTAAACAATTATTTACTTGGTGGGCAAATTCATAATCATCATAATTGGGAGACTCTTAAAATATGAGTACTGAAGATAGAGCTAAAGCAACTGCCAAAAACATTGAAGGTAAGGCACAGGAAGCCATGGGTAATGTTACTGGTGATCCTGAAGATCGGGGAGAAGGTAAGGCAAAGCAAAATGAAGCTGAAGCTCGCCACGCTGTCGAAGACGTGAAAGACAAAGCTAAACAAGCAATTGACTAATTGCATTGTAAAGAATAGTAAGCAGGTAGATATTTGTGCGCGATTGGGAACGCCGCCAAAGCCGTATCTGATTTTATTTTAGTCGGCTGATTCACTTCTACCTGCCTTACTAGAGTCGGAGGTCTAGGCAATCTTGCTCTAGACCTTCTGGTTATTTCTTTAAAACCCAATAGTAGTTTCATCAGGAGGTTGCTGTGAGTTTAGGTCAAAGAACTCGCCACTTTTTCACAGCTTTGGCTTTAATTTTAGTCCTAGCTACAACATCGGCTTGCCAAGCCAACCAAACCAAGGCAAAAGCGCCAACGGCACTAAATCCCAGTGTAACCTATCAACAATTAGAACAAGGTAACACGGCAGCAGGTCAAGAGTTTGGGAAGTGGGTGGTACAAACGGCAAAGGGATTAATTAGTGATGCCTACGTGCGCGATAACGATAAGTTAGGTATTGTGATTACACCTAAAGTTCGTCCCCAAGAGGTTAAGGATTTAGCCCGGTCTTTAGTTCAAGGGTTTCACCAGAATTTTCCCAATCGAGATCTGAAGGTATTGGTATACGCCCCGGATAAAGAACTGATTGTGACAGCGAATTACAATAATCAGTCCCACCAAGTTACGTATCAATAAAAAAGGAGATAATAAACCATGGCAACTAGCGACCAGTATAAACGCCAGATCATGAATGATTTGGCGGGTGGTAATACAGAATCTCTGGAACCTGTTCCAGAAAAGCCAGAGCAAGAGTATCAAAACTTTGATGACTTTGCTCAACGTTCTTCGCGAGATGAACGACGTCAATTATTTGGCAGATCCCTGCATCCCGATCGCATTCCTCCCAGTCAGATGGAACCCGAACTGCGACAGGCTATCGCCCAGATTAAGCCCAATGAACGGGATGATGTGGCGCGTGAGTTTTTCAAGCAACTCAAGAAACGTGGATTGAGCGATCGCGACTTAGAAAAGCAACTGGGACTTTCAACCCATCACGCTAGCCGGATGACGGAAGATGATGTGGCTAAACTCGCCGCCTTTACCTATCACTCTCATCCAGATATCTTTCAGGAGGTTTTAGCTGATCAACCTGCGATTGTCAAATTCCTTAGCAATCCCTTGGTGGGGGCGGTTATGGGGGCAGTTGCCTCAAAATGGTTTGGACATCGTCGCTAATCACTCAAGGTTTAAGTTAATTGTTCATTGTCATCAACCTGCGTAAGCAGGTTTTTTTATAGCAGTGGTTTCTAATCCCCAGGATAGGCAGGTAAGTTTTGATCCTTCACTTCGGAAAGAGTGCGAGGATTATTGGTCCTTAGACACACCTTACAATTATCTATCCTTGCGGCAATCCTTAAACCAAAAGCCCGCAGAAAACTACTAAGCGTCGAGTCTAAGTTAGATAACCCCAGAGGGAGCCTGCTCCCCAAGCGTAATGGTACTTTGTGAAATTGTCTGATCCATCCGTTCTCTCTCTTTCCCTAAGTTCCTGTCCGCCCGACAGTACGCTTGCTCTTAGTCCATTGATTGACTAATGTTTTTACAGGTGATTGCTGATGTCTTGCACTACATTGGCAGCCAAAAAATTTATGATGATATCACGTTGCTCGTGCTGAAACAGAAATGAATTTAGGGAAAAATTAATTATAATTTTAGGTATTGGGTATAAAAAGCATAAACCCTTGAGGCACAATATAATGTTTAGGAAAATAAAACATTTAGTTAGCCAAACATCAGGCAGTGTGCCGCTACGCATGGTTTTGGTCGTTCCTTTTGTCGTGCAAATCTTTGCCACAGTGGGATTAATTGGATACCTGTCCTTTCCCACGGGACAAAAAGCGGTCAATGAACTCGCTATTCAGTTAAGCACTAGGGTAACAGAGCGGATTAATCAACACCTAAAAAATTATTTAGAAACGCCACACTTTATGCAGGCTATAACCGTATCATCAATCCGTAATGGAAATCTAGATATTAATAATTTTACCAGCTTACAGCAACAGTTTTGGTCGGATATCCAACTGTCGGATGCTGTTGATTATATTTTCTTAGGGGATCAAGACGGTAATTTTATTGGTGTGCAAGAATATAGGGATGGTGGCAAAGTGGTGAAGTTTCGCGATCGCGCCACCGCCCCTAAACGGCTGATTTATGCTCTAAACGAGGATGGAGAGCGGACTGAGTTGCTCAAATCCCAAGACTATGACCCCCGTACTCGCCCCTGGTATCAAGCAACCCTGAAAGCGCAAACCCAAACCTGGAGTCCCATCTATATTTCCGCCGATTTAGGTATTTTGCAAATTACGCCCGCGACGCCAATTTATGACCAACAAGGAACGCTGCAAGGAGTTTTGGGGACTAATTTAATTTTATCTCAAATTAGTGACTTTTTACGGGACTTGAAGATTAGCAAATCTGGACAAGCCTTTATTATTGAACGTTCAGCTAACATCGTTGCTAGTTCCACCGATGAACTTCCTTATATCTCCACTGATTCAGTACCGATTCGCCTCAATGCTCTGAATAGCCAAAAGCCCGGTATTAAATTGACGACTCAAGAACTATTCCAACAGGTTGATAATCTCAATCAAATTAATCAACCTCTACAATTTGCCTTTGAACTCAACAATAAAACACAACTGGTACAAGTCTCACCGTTAACCGATGTACAGGGGTTAGACTGGTTGATTGTGGTTCGGGTTCCCGAAGCGGACTTCATGGCACAAATTACCGCCAATACTCGCACCACTATTTTGCTCTGTCTTGCTGCTTTAGGGGTGGCTACAATTCTTGGTATTCTCACAGCGCGATGGGTGACTCAACCCCTTTTATCCCTGAATACGGCTGCCAAAGAGATTGCTAAAGGAGAATGGGAAAAAATCGTCGAGATTAATCGTTCGGATGAAGTGGGAGAGTTAGCAAAATCCTTTAACAGCATGGCTAAACAGCTTCATGAGTCCTTTGAAACTTTAGAAGAAAAAGTAGAAAAAAGAACCGCTCAACTGGCTCAAGCCAATGGCGAAATTCGCGCCCTAAACCAACGTCTTAAAGCCGAAAACCTCCGCATGAGCGCCCAACTTGATGTCGCCAAACAGTTACAACAAATGGTTTTACCCAAGCCAGCAGAATTAGAAGCAATTGAAGGATTAGATATTGCGGGGTTTATGGAACCCGTTGACGAAGTGGGAGGAGACTATTATGATATTCTCCATCACGATGATGTTGTGACGATTGGCATTGGTGATGTGGCTGGACATGGGTTGGAAAGTGGTGTAGTCATGCTAATGGCACAAACGGCAATTAGAACCCTTCAGGAAATACAGGAAACTGACTTGGTTAAATTTTTGGATGTTATCAACCGTACCATTTATCACAATGTTGAGCGAATGAACTCCGATCGGAATATGACCTTAGCAATCTTAAACTATTGCGGCGGACGAATCAGCATTAGCGGACAGCATGAAGAGATTATAGTCGTGAGAGCATCGGGCGAGATTGAGCGAGTCGATACAATAGATTTAGGCTTTCCGATTGGCTTGGATGAGGAAATTAGTCAGTTTATCAGTCACGTTTCCGTGCAATTAGAGTTTGGAGATGGTATTGTGCTATATACCGATGGCATTACCGAAGCCGAAAATCTGGAGGGAAAACAGTACGGATTAGAACAGTTATGTCAAATTATCAGTCAAAATTGGCAAAGTGCAGCAGAAGCGATTAAACAAATCGTGATTGATGATGTGCGGCGACATATTGGTTCTCAAAAGGTTTACGACGATATCACACTATTGGTACTCAAACAAAAATAGATAGTTTGGGATTCCGGGTACAGTTAGACGTTGGCGATAGTATTTTTTCTATACAGATAAAATAAGAACTCTATGAAAGAGAGCAATTTTGTGAGATCATGAGAGTATGTCCCTCCTGGAATGAATAAATTAAGTCTTTTAATTAGTAATTGATGGCTATGCCTAAGATATTCGGAGAATTTCATGAACGTCTTTCTAATGAACATGAGTTTTTAATTCTTGGCTTTTCACCAAGCTCCATTCCCATTCAGCAACGCTGGCGCAACAATGGTTTATCGGCTGATTTTGTCGCTGATTACTTAACTACATTTTTTCCCGCTATTGACGAAGATCCCGACCCTGAGGGAAAGCGGGTAGAAATAAAAGGAGCGGTGAGTTATATTGCTAATGAGCTACTGGAAAATGCGATGAAGTTTAATGACGATAGTTCTTCCTATCCGATTAAGTTTGGGCTACATATACTAGAGGTGGCGTCAGAAATAACGTTGGTTATGTTGGCAACTAATAGTGTTTCTCATCAATCTGTGGATAAGTTCCAATCCTTCATTAAAGAACTACTCGAATCAGATCTGGATGAACTCTATATGCATCAGTTAGAAAAAAGTGCTGAAGATGAAAGTGGGGGGACTTCTGGGCTGGGGCTACTAACCATGAAAAATGATTATTTTGCCAAATTAGGTTGGAAATTTGAAACCGTTCAAAAAGAACCAGAAGTGATTACGGTGACAACAATGGTGCAACTTAAGGTATAGATTTGAAACCTTTAATCAGTCTTATTGAAAATGTGTAGTCTTAGGAGCAGATGCATTCATGGAAAAGCAAGAAATTCAGGGTGAAAACTACCAAGTAATTGGTGAGCCAGAAACAGCAACCGTCTACTTTAAAGGGTCACTGCGACTGGGTGGGATGAAAGAGTACGAACCCATCGTCAAAATCCTCGATCAGATGATTCAGCAAGACCATTCCCTGATTACGTTAAACCTGCGGGAGCTAGAATTTCTCAATAGTTCGGGGATTAGCATGTTGTCAAAATTCGTCCTGAATGTACGCAAAAAAAAGACTATCCAGATTGAAATTAAAGGTTCTGACCAAATTCCTTGGCAAGGAAAATCCTTAAAGAATTTGCAGCGATTAATGCCAGGATTAAAGTTGGAGTTGGAGTAATTTACAGCACGGATTTATAGCAAAAAATTTAAAGAACCCCCCTTTTTGCCACGGCGATTAAAATCGCTGCTACACTTGCCTTTCGTCCGCTTGACAAGGACTAGGTTATACTCACATCTTGCACCATTCAAGGGTAAGCTAAATTGTAGTGGCGTGGCACACCTAAAATGGTGAAATAGATTTGGTTCGTAGTCAGGGCTTTAGCCCTCTCCAGCTAGGCGTTAAAGCACTCTTCGTGCTTACTACAAACAAAGTCCTATTTTAACCCGGTCACGCCGCCATCGTGCGTTACGCTTCGCTAACGCACCATTGCTTAAAGCTTAGAACCGTTGACCCAAACCAAACTGGAGTCGGCTATCTCCTTGATCATTAAATCCTAAATCGGCGCGAATGATACCCACAGGGGAATTAACGCGCAATCCAGCACCGTAACCAAAGCCTATTCCCGGTTTACCCCGCACCACACCCGGTTCTCCAGGTACGGTTTCACCAGAACCCAAATCGGATGCAAAGTCGGCAAAGACAACGGCGCCAACCGGATTGAATAGGGGAATCCGATACTCCGCTGACGCTAACACATAACTGCGCCCCGTTCCCACCTCTCCTGTACCGTAGCCTCGCACCGAATTTTGACCGCCGAGGTTAAAGGCGTTGTAGGGGGGTAAGTCACCAATCGTAGTTCCTCCCTGAACGTTAAATGCCAAGACTTCTTGAGTATTGTTATTAAATACATCAACGGGAACATACTGGGAGTAGTTCGCCTCCAGCCGATTCATCAAAATACTACCATTGCCAATCGGTACAGACTGTTCCGTACTCAGACGAGCCAAAGAACCTTGGGTAGGATTGACGGGATTGTTTCGTTTGTCTCGCGTCACTCCGGCGGAGACAGTAACTAAATCATCAATTCCGTTATCACTAAAGGAGAGACGATTGCCTAATTCATCAACCGCATTAATTTTGCCGTTACTATCGCGGATACTGGTACGGGTATAGTTGACTCCCACCGACGCATCCCATTCCTGATTCACGGGTTTGGATAGGGTTACACCACCCCCAAACTGTCCTTCACGGGGATCATCCCCATTAGCGAGATCAACATCATCATCGAAGGTTTGGGATACAGTACGACGTCGAAACGTATTCACCTCATATCCCGGTTGTTCTGGATTACTGGCGCGATATGGTCTACCATAGTTGCCATTAAACTGCAAGTCCCGACGGCTAAACTGCATATTCAGTCCGAGTTTCTGGTTCACACCGCCGAGATTGAAGTCGTTATAGCTGAGAGTGCCAAAAACACCGCTATCATTGCTATATCCTGCCCCAGCATTCACCCCACGGGCTGATCGTTCGATTAGATTATAAATAACATCGACATTTCTAGCATCGCCATTGAGGGAAATGTCTACTTGATCAAATAATCCCAACTGATAAAGCTGTTGCAAGTCTTGGCGGACAACCTCTACATTAAAGACTTGACCCGGTTGTAGGTTCAATTCGCGATCGATGAAAGCCTCGCGAGTTCGTCCGTCTGTGGGTTCACCTTCTTCGTCTAGGAAGCGGAAATTAATTTCACCGACAACGCCTTCAGCCACGTCAACGGTAATCACACCATCGGGTGTCGATCGCACGTCTAAAACCTGTGCCAAGATATAGCCATTGTCTTTATACCATGCTTCTAATTTTTGTAAGCCTTGACGTAGGCTAGCCGGACCAACGGGTTGACCCAATTGCGGATTAAAAATAGAATTAGCAACGTCTGGAGTGAGAACCTGGTTACCCGAAAGTTGTAGCGATCGCGCGATAACGGGTTCAACTTGATAAACCACCTCCCAGCCTGTGGAGTTAGCGGTTGGCGTGACACTGGCGTTGGCAAATACGCCTGTATCTAAAATTGCTTGAATATCCTGATCCAGTTGAATTTGACTGGTTTGACCCCCCGGACGAGTTCTAATCGTTTTTAAGACAAGCTGCTGCAATTCTTCCGACACACCAACGACTTGCACGTCTGTAGCGAGGACAACTAAATCGTTAGCAGGTTGTGATTGATTAAATGTGGGAACAGATTGGGCAAATTCTGGGGTTGGCGTCGCTTCTGGAGAGGCTACAGTTCTAGGGGAAGGCTTTGCTGAGGTGGCTTCTGTGGGGACAACATAGTTTCTGGTTTCCGATGGCGGGTTAGCAGTTGTGGGATCTGGAGTAGCGTTGACTGGGTTAGTTAAGTCCCCACCGATAAGCACAGCCAAAGTGGAAAAAGCAACAGCTTTGTATAGCATAAAATTAGCCTCAATCGTCCTGTTCGTTGGTTAAATTCTTTTACGTTTGGTTAACCTGACCGAGGCTGAACCAGTGGAGTTCCAACTGATGTGCCACCTTTGTATCTGACACAATCAGTTTTGAGAAATTAGGACTTACGCAATTTGAGGATTCAAACCCTCTCTATAGGGGTAAGGTGGGCATTGCCCACCCTACCGACTTGAAAGCGGTGTAGTATATCAAATTCAGGTCAAACGTTATCGCGACAGTATGCAACCAATTGATTGGCTGATAGTTCTGCTCTACCTGATTAGCTCAATGGGCTTAGGACTTTATCTCTCACGCAAAGCCTCAGGGAGTTTGGTGGATTTTTTCGTATCCGGGCGATCGCTCCCTTGGTGGTTAGCGGGTACAAGTATGGCGGCGACAACGTTTTCCATTGATACGCCCCTTTACATTGCGGGGGTTGTGGGTAATCGAGGCATTGCCGGAAACTGGGAATGGTGGAGTTTTGGCATTGCTCATCTGGTGATGATTTATATCTTTGCCCGATTGTGGCGACGTTCAGAAATTATCACCGACGCGGAATTGACTGAACTGCGTTATGGCGGACGAACAGCAGCAATTTTACGGGGAACGAAAGCATTTTTATTTGCCGTACCGATTAACTGTATTGCCATTGGCTACGCCATGCTTGCCATGATTAAAGTGGTGGATGCTCTGGAACTTTGGCAGAGTTTGGGGATTGAACCGGGAGAAAATCTGAAAATTTGGAGTGTGGTTGGTGTTAGCATTCTGGTTTTAATTTACTCAGGTTTTGCTGGGCTTTGGGGTGTGGTCACTACCGATTTTTTCCAGTTCTTTTTAGCACTATTTGGGGCAATTGTTGTCGCGATCGCGGCGGTGAATCATGTGGGTGGAATTCATGTTCTTGTGCCAAAAGTGCAGCAGATAACTGGACATGATATCTTATCCTTTTTTCCCATCACTGATAATTTTCGCTGGAGTGAAACGGCTGGGATTACCGCCAGTACCTTTTTTGCCTATATCTTTCTCCAGTGGTGGACGTTTCGTCGTAGTGATGGCGGTGGGGAATTCGTGCAACGTCTGGCGGCGTCTAAGGATGAAGCGGAGGCGGAAAAAGCGGCGTGGTTATTTAATATTCTCCATTATGTAGTTAGAACTTGGCCCTGGATACTCGTGGCGCTAGTGGCAATTGTCGTCTATCCCGATTTATCAGACCGAGAATTGGGTTATCCTAAACTGATGCTGGATTTTCTACCCCCCGTGATGTTGGGGTTAGTCGTCACGTCTCTACTGGCTGCGTTTATGAGTACAGTATCCACATCGATTAACTGGGGCGCGTCTTATTTAACCAATGACCTGTATCAGCGCTTCATGAAACCTGATGCTCAACAGTCAGAGTTGGTATTAGCGGGGCGAATTGCTTCAGTGGTGGTGACGGCGTTGGGGGCTATGGCAGCGTTCTTTTCTCAGGATGTGGCGACTGTCTTTCGGTTAGTGATTGCCATTGGCACAGGTCCTGGCTTAGTCTTAATTCTACGCTGGTTTTGGTGGCGGATCAATGCGGCGGCTGAACTGACGGCAATGGTGGGTGGGTTTATTGTGGGGTTGACGACTAGTATTGTGCCGATTATCCAGATTGAGGAGTTTGGCTTGCGTCTATTGGTGACGACAGCCATTACCAGTGTGTTATGGATTACGGCAATGTTGGTGACACCGCCAGAATCTGAGGCGACTCTGGAGGCGTTTTATCGCCAGGTTCGTCCAGCAGGTCCTGGTTGGCAACGTCAACAGGAACGCACAGGGTTACTACCGATTCAAAACCTGGGACAGGATATTAAACGGGTACTTGCCGCCATTTTATTGTTATTTGGTGCTATGTTTGCGATCGGAGGGTTTTTGCTGCTGCAACCCCTGACGGGTTGGGTGTCCCTCATTGCCACTGTGAGTGGTGCAATGTGGCTGCGTCAGCTTAATCGGAAAAAACCTTTACCTGTACCTAGACCTGGATTAGATGATCGGTAGCGAATGTGACCATTGGGGAGGATTTCAGTAGATAATTTGATTAAACCGATGTTCTCAGTAATTCTAAGATAGATAAGAATAGCGTTACAAATCTTTACCCTACTGCATACCTATGTCTATTTTTCGCCAATATATTGCCCCTTTTCTGATCGTCTTAGTTTTTGTCGTCGCATTACTCGCCGTTAGCGCTCGCATCTTTTTGCCCAATGATATGGCAGCGCCTGCACCTATTGAAGAGACGAATTCAGTTAGCATGAGGGGATTGGGGATGTGAGAGAGTATTGAGTAGGGGCGGGTTTAGGGACTTTCGTCTCGCTGTTCATGATAACTGTTGTTCAAAACCCGCCCATAGCTTACGCGAGGTTTCTTACGCTTCTTATGACCCAGTTGCGCGGTTCGACAGATCCCCTAAAATATGCTTAAATCTATGCATAACTCTTTAGGCGCAAGCTATGCATAGATTAGAGCATCTAGTTGAGGAAAAGTAACGATGCCACGCCGCAAGAAGCAACAGAAAACTCAAGAAATTTACACT
>NZ_JAVJZI010000199.1:0-56293 GCF_040223135.1 Coleofasciculus sp. G3-WIS-01 | reverse complement strand
AAAAATTAGAGCAAGTCAAAGAAGCCTCGCCTTTAATTGGAATAATGCATTCATTAAAAGAAGAATTGTATCAGATATTTGAAGAAACTAAAAACCTGGGTGAGGGAACTTTTAAAATAATTGATTGGTTAAATAAGGCTCAGAATTACTATAAAAAAAGTGTCTCAGCCATAAAACGATGGTTTGCTGAAGTCGTCGGGTACTTTGAAAAGAGAACAACCAATGGAGTCGTTGAAGGAGTTAACAATAAACTGAAACTATTAAAACGGTTGAGAAATACCACTCGCTAAAATACCGAGAATTTTATCTACATCTTTGAGATAATATTCGCTTAAATCAATGGACAAGGTTTGCCCTTCTAATTTAAGAAATTGCCAAATACTACCCGTCGTCACTGCACCGTAAATTGTTTTAATCTCACTTTCTGAACGCTGGTTAAAAATTTGGGACGCAACCATTGCCGCCGCACACTGACCCAGTCCGGCATTAATATTCTCTTTTTTGGCTTCTATAATTGTAATTACAGGTGCTGTTACGATCAGGATTTCTGGGGATTTAGTTATAATAAAATCGCAAGTTCCATTTAATCCTTTGGTTTCATCTACAGTAAAGTCTACCCCAGAAAATAAATTAATTTGCTCCTGTAATTGTCGGCGTAAATCAACTAATATGGGCGATATAATCAGTTCTGAACGAGCTTTTTCACTATTACTGCCTAATGCGATCGCTAGGTTATAGTCGAGGATTTCTGTCAATAATTTACTACTGGCTAATTCAGGAACATCGGCAAAAATATCACGTTTTTCTAAAGTCGTTAAGCCAAGCTCTTGTTTGGCTTTAGTTAAACTAAACTCGCTGTAGGACATACGATAATGCTCAAGCTATAATTTCTGCTGCTCCGGCTTCTCTATCCATTGCCGTATTGACCCCACTCTGAGCGTTCACGGCATTACGAAAACAGTGGGGAGGTTTGGAGTTTAGGGATTAGGAGAAAAATTGCGATCGCGCGGCTTGAGTGTCTTGGAGTTGCTGTTCTAAGCCTTGCCAGTCGCTTTGCTCAACCCGTTCAATCAATTCGTCGAGACAGTGACGATAGGATAAGAGCGATCGCAATAAAAAGTCCCGATTATAACGTGCCATCATCACCCCTAACTCCGGATTTCCGCCACCCACCCGACTGGTATCACGAAACCCGGAACTAGCTAACTGCTGTATTAACTCTAAGACAATCGGGTCAGTTTCATCGATACAAGCATTAATGAGACTCGCACTCACCATAACAGGCAGGTGAGAAATCCAAGCGACAGCGCGATCATGATCTTGAGGACTACAGAAATAGACCCGATTCGTGAGCGATCGCACCAAATGCTCAACCTGTTTCACGGCGGTGGGTGGCGTCGTATCCAGAGGTGTCAACACATAAGCACAATCAGTAAATAACCCCGATACCGCCGCCTCAATCCCATTCGATTCTCGACCCGCCATGGGATGTCCACCGACAAAATTATGCCACAGGGGGGTTACCGCTTCCACCACCGCCGTTTTCACCGAACCCACATCTGTGATAATAGTTTCGGGCGATAGGTGAGGAATTAACGCCTGGAGCATTGGCGCGATCGCAGAAATTGGTGTACAAATAAAAACAATATCAGAAGCTGCCAGTAGGTTCATTTTGACACTGGCGTCATCCACCACACCTAGTTCAATGGCTCTGTTGCAGGTATAGTCTTGGCGAGATACTCCCAAGACAGAATGACCCAATTTTCTCAAGTCCAGTCCCAGGGAACCCCCAATCAGTCCCAGCCCAACAATTCCAATCTTCATGATCATAGCCATCCACGTTAAGCTAATCAAATCCCTTAAATTAAGTTTTAGGCAAAGCTGGGTTTTAGGCAACTGGCAGTTCAATTAAGGATAGCATTTGAAACAGGAGGTGTGGAACTTAGAAGTAGAATCGCTCCCCATCAAGATTGAACCCAGCCCGCAGACAACTGGGCTAGCGTTGGTTAACGACAGCACAGGTGAGGTTGTCTGGGTAGCTGATTTACAGCACCGAGGCTTTCAAATTCGGGATGCATTAACAAAGATGGGCTGGTTCAAGGCATCCGTCACAAATACTGCACACCTATTCATAAAAAAGACGGTTATTCTTATGTACAGTAACCTGATTCTTTCTGAGGTTCAACGCCCCCGAAAGAATCCCCCGTTGCCTCCTCCCGTTATACCCATAAGGTTAACGGAGGTCTCCACGGGGGAAGAAAGATGAATGTGATGGAAATTCTCAAAAAATATGCCGCTGGCGTGAAAAACTTTTCCGGGGCAAATCTTGCCGAAGCCAACCTGAGTGGGATTAATCTCAGTGGTGCCGATTTAAGTGACGCGAACTTAAGTGTAGCCAACCTCAGTGGTGCTTATTTAATTGGTACAAATTTAAGTCGGGCACGACTTAATGTAGCCAGACTCAGTGGTGCCAATCTCTCCAACGCCAACTTAACCAAAGCCAATCTCAACGTTGCCAATTTGATTCGAGCGGACTTGGGGGGAGCGCAACTGACTCAGGCGGCGATGATTCGGGCAGAACTGATTCGTGCCAAATTAAGTGGCGCTAACCTAACAGAAGCGAATCTCAGTGGTGCGGATCTGCGAGAAGCCGCCCTCAGAAATGCCAAACTGCACCGGGCTAATCTTAGCGAAGCTAACCTACGGGGAGCTGTTTTAACAGGGGCAATTCTGGAGGGTGCTAATTTGAACGCCGCCGATTTGAGCCGTACTGATCTGAGTAATACCAATGTTCGACAGGCTGAATTCAAGCAAGCCAATCTCAGTTGTGCCAATTTAGCGGGTGCGGATCTCAGTGGTGCTAACTTACGCTGGACTGACTTGAGTGGTGCGAATCTCAGTTGGGCAAATCTGAGTGAGGCTAAGTTAAGCGGCGCGAATTTAACCGGGGCGGATTTGAGTCATGCTAATTTGCTCAATACCAGTTTAGTCCATGCCGATCTCACCCAAGCGCGATTAATTTATGCTGATTGGATTGGGGCGGACTTAACCGGGGCGACTCTCACAGGGGCAAAATTGCATGGGGTGTCTCGTGTGGGTCTCAAAACCCAAGGTATTGTCTGTGAATGGGTTGATTTGAGTCCAGAGGGCGATCGGTCTCGGGTTGTTACCCTGTCCAGCGAAGAAGTATCGCACAAGTTTTTTAACGAAACCTTACCCACCGTCACCATTATCATTGATGCCCCTTTAGATATAGCCGCGAATTTAGCCTTAGTCCGTGTTTATCATCAACTGGCGCAGAGTTTCCCCGTTCTCAATACAGCACCCAGCGTGAACGTTGGCGTGCGGAAAACCTCTTTGACCTTTAGTGCCAGTAATGCTGAATTGTTGATTATTGCTTACTTAGGAATTGTTCCGTTTAAAGATGCAACGATTACCCAAGAAAATATTATCGCACTGCTCAAGAAGCTAGAACCCAGTGTTCTGGAAAAGTGGGGCTTTAAAACATCCCAATCTATTCAAGAGTTCCTGAAAACCCTTGAACAAGGGATTGATCCGTCCAAAATGGCGGTGGATTTCAGAAAGTCGAGTCCTTTTTTCCAAGCTCCCACTCAAACCATCATCACTAACTCTAACAATCAAACCTGGACAGCTTACTACCATCCAGCCTTTGGCAAGCCGTTGATGCAATCTCAATAGGCAGAGGGAGCAATGTAGAGACGTGCCATGGCACGTCTGGGAGCAGGGGACGAATGACGAATGACTTATAACAACCATAGAAGAAAGTGTTATTCTCCACAGTATCGTGTTGTGTGAGGAAATTCAAGTTATGGTTACGTCTCCTGTCCGCCGTCAGGACTTATATCGTTTTGCCCCCAGACATCTACAAAAATCTTCGACCCATGGAACGCTAACGGATTTACCCCTAACCCTGCCAAAGACTCCCTTGTTTGGTACGGATGGCATTCGGGGACGAGTGGGAGAACTGCTTACGGCTGAATTGGCACTACAAATTGGGTTTTGGGCAGGTCAGGTCTTACATTCGCAAGCCTCAGCATTGGGTCCGGTGATTGTCGGACAGGATTCGCGAAACTCCAGTGATATGTTGGCATCGGCGCTGAGTAAAGGCTTAAACCTAGCTGGATTGGAAGTATGGAATATCGGGTTATGTCCGACGCCCGGAGTTGCCTATCTCACCCGTTTCTCAGAAGCCGTGGGCGGGGTGATGATTTCTGCCAGTCATAATCCCCCAGAAGACAACGGCATTAAATTTTTTAGCGCCCAAGGGACAAAACTGCCAGGGGAATTGCAGCAGCAGATTGAGGCGGGTATCCGAGGGATAGTGGATAAGGCTGTGGTTGCTCATAGCCAGGGTCACCATTACCACCGACCGGAATTAGTGGGACGTTATCTCGAATCATTGCGGCGTCCCCTGGAATCGGTGACCAATTTACAAGGGATGAAAATCGTCCTCGATTTGGCGTGGGGGGCTTCCGTGCACTTAGCGGAACAGGTTTTTGCACAGTTGGGAGCAACCGTTATCTGTTTACATAATCAACCCAATGGCGATCGCATTAATGTTAATTGTGGTTCAACTCATTTAACCTGCCTCCAGAACGCGGTACGAGAACACTCTGCCGATATGGGTTTTGCCTTTGATGGTGACGCCGATCGGGTGATGGCGGTTGATTGTGAAGGTCGAGTCGTTGATGGGGATTATATTCTCTATTTCTGGGGGCAAACATTACGACAAACGAATCAACTCCCTGACGATTTAATTGTTGCCACTGTTATGGCAAATCTGGGCTTTGAAAATGCCTGGAAAGCCAGGGGCGGCAAATTGGTGCGAACTGCTGTAGGCGACCAATATGTTCAGGCGGCAATGAATCGCAGTGGTGCCATGCTCGGCGGCGAACAGTCGGGACATATTCTTTGTTACCACTACGGCTTGACAGGCGATGGCATGTTAACGGCTTTGCATTTAGCCTCGTTGGTACGTCAGTCGGGGGTTTCCTTGAATACTCTGGTTGATCAAAGCTTCCAGACTTATCCCCAACTGTTGCAAAATGTGCGCGTCGAAAACCGCGATCGCCGCTTACATTGGCAAGAGTGTCAACCCCTGATGGATGCCATTGCCCAAGCTCAAACCGTTATGGCAGATCAAGGGCGCGTTTTAGTCCGGGCATCGGGAACCGAACCCGTTATCCGGGTGATGGTAGAAGCCGTTGAAGCTCAAATGGCAACGCACTGGACAGCCAAACTGGTTTCTGTTGTCGAAAACCATTTAGGTTAGAAGGCTCCAAGGCTCCAAGGCAATACTGCTCGCAGAAAACTATCATTTAACTTTTTCTCCCCCTGCTTCCAGACGTGCCATGGCACGTCTCTACATTGCTTCCCTGCTTCCAGACGTGCCATGGCACGTCTCTACATTGCTTCCCTGCTCCCCATGCTCCCCCTGCTCCAAGAACTCCCTCACTTGGGAATGTGCCACAATCGAAAGAGATAGGCATCGTGACAGCTTTGCCATGGTTAAATCAAAATCAAAATCAAAATCGAAAACTTCAAAAAAAGGAAAAAAGCAGTCAAAGCAGTCTGAAGCCCCTCTCCTGAGTCTGAAGGAGCAGCTAGCCCAAAAGCGTACAGCACAACGGCAGCGCCAAGAACTGATTCAATGGCTGTTCATGACGCTACTGCCAGGGATATTTCTAGGAGCGATCGCGAGTGTGGTTGCCGAACCGAAGATGGGTGTGATCGCCGGAGCTATCATACCTTGTTTTGGTCTGTCCTATAAATATCCCCGCAAGGCTCTGTGGCTATTTTTCATTTATATGCCCTTTAGCGGTACTGTTGTTTATAGCCTGGGTGGTAGCGCTCTACTCCAATTAGCCAAAGATGGATTGTATTTTCCTGCTCTAATTGGCTTATACCAACAGTGCAGACGCGAAAAGAAACCCTTTTTTGTTCCCCAAAGCCTAATGCCAACACTGAGTATTTGTTTGGTGTTGTCTCTTTTGACATTATTCTTTGTCAACGGTTTGCAGTTAACAGGCAAGGAATCAGGACAACCCTTTATTCAAGGAATTTTGGGCTTAAAAATTTTCCTGGGATACGCTCCCCTGGTTTTTTGCGCTCAACATTTGCTCAAAAGTAAAAAGGATTTGCTATTTTGTAGCCGTTTGCATCTAGGTCTGGCAATTATTTGCTGTGTCCTAGGGCTGTGGCAGTACATGATGCTCAAGCAGGGTATCTGTAAAGGTACGGATCATCTTTCCGGGGTTGAGTTATTTAAGGCAACCTTAGAGGCTCGGTGTTTTATTGGTGGGGCTTTGCTGTACAGTCCATCACAGAATATGATTCGCTTACCAGGAACTTTTGTGTCTCCTTGGCACTGGGGTTGGTTCCTAATTGCCAATAGTGCGTTAACGTTTGCTGCCGCATTCAGCGATTCGTCTTTTTTCTGGCGGATTGGGGGTTTGGTGGGAATGGCACTGGTTTTCGTAAATGCGGTAATCTGCGGTCAGCGAATTGCCTTGGCTTTGGTTCCAGCTATTACGATACTCTTGTTAATTCTTACAGGTCAGATAGCGAATCTCAAGCGGTTTATTCCGATTGGGGTAGGACTTGCCTTGGTGATTGCGATTGGCTTAGCTACGAATCCAGAACTGGTTCAGGAACGGATTGACAGTTTTCAGAGTCGTGCTGAGGCTTCACCACCGCAAGCATTCATTCAAGATCAATTTGAATGGGCGACTTATAACACCAAAGGATTGCTCGGTAATGGTTTAGGACGAGCTACTAATTCTACTCGCACCTTTGGGGATGTTTCACTGGTTGAAACCTATTATCCCAAACTTATCTTTGAAATAGGTATGATCGGTACCCTAGCGTTTTTGGCGTTTGTGACGCACTTGACATTTACTACATTTAAAGCAAAACAATCAGTTCGTGACAAAAATTTACGTAGTTTTGGCTCTAGTTATTGGGTCTTTGTTTTGATTATCAGTTATAACACCTATTGGTATCCTTTGGATACAGACCCCGTGGCTGTATACTACTGGTTCTTTGCTGGAGCAATCTTAGCCTTACCCGCGATAGACAGACAGGAACTGCGAAAACTTAAACTTGTCCAAGAACAGGATGAACCTGACGCGCAAAAAAACGGGAAAAAAAAGGTCTCTAAACCCCGAATTGCTACCCCAGTAGTCTCTTAGTGTATGAGGGGGTGAGGGGGTGATGAGGTGATGGGGAATTACCTCTTGCACTCAGTCGGGGCGGGTTTAGTCACATCTGGGTGAGGTAAAAAACGAGAGTAGTGAAACCCGCCCCTACACACTCAAAACTAAAAACTTTTCCAACAACTATAAGAAAAGCCGTGAATGAGCCGTTAATTTCAGTCATTATTCCCACTTACGAACGTGAAGAACCCTTGCGAGATACCTTAGAAGATGTACTCAAGCAAGAATATCCTGCTGTAGAAGTTTTAGTGGTTGATCAAACTCAAAACCATAAACCTGAAATCGAAGCCTATTTACAGCAATTAGCGAATGACCAGAAAATTAAATGGTTTCGGGTGAACTGGGCGAGTTTACCAGGGGCGCGAAACTATGGTGTGCGACGGGCGACGGGCGAAATTGTTGTGTTTATCGATGATGATGTGAAAATGCCCGCTGGCTACTTAGATGCTCACGCCCGTAACTATCAGCGTCAGGAGGTTGGAGCGGTTGCAGGGCGAGTGTTTGACCGGATGAAGCTGGCAGATTCTAAGAAGAAACATCAAGGAGATTATGAAATCGAGGATTTGCCACCTCAGGCGATGGACCCAGGAATTGCCTGGTATCACATTGACTTAGTGCATACGATCAAACCTCAGTGGGTGATTTCCGCCAGAGGCTGTAATATGTCCTACCGTCGGGACATTTTTACCAAGCATGGGATATGGTTTGACGAGCGATTTCGCGGGAGTGCGGTACGGGAAGAGTCGGATTTTTGTCTGCGATCGCGGCAAACGGGTTACCAGATTTGGTATGATCCCGATGCCTATTTGGTGCATCTAGGCGAAGAAACTGGCGGCTGTCATGATATTAGTACGCGATCGCTAAAATACCAAGTTACGTTTTATCACAATCATTTCTTGATGGCGCTGAAAAACCTCACCCCCAGTCAGCAGGTGCGCTTATTCGCTAAGCTTTTTGATTGTCACGTTCTGGGAAATCCACCCTGTAACAAGAGTGGTTCCCCAATCAAAATTGTCACTCGTGCAGGTTTCTACATTATCGGGTTTATCGACGCCCTGAAAAGTCAAATCCAGTCCAGTTGGGATCAGGGACAAATTTATACCAGGTTAGATGAAAAAGTTGATGGTTGATTGGGGACGTTTTGACCCTTTGCGACATTCAATGGACATGGTTTGTCGGGGCGGGTTTAGGGACTCTCTTGTCGCGATTGATAGTAACCTTAGTACAAAACCCGCCCTAACTCAGTGTTAAAATAACTCCCTATCTCCCTTAACTCCCTCATCTCCCCTATTCCCTGTTTCCTGTTCCCTCTAAAAAAGTATGAAAATTCTAGTTGCCAGTCATACCTATATTGTTGATCTCAACTGCGAAAAGCTACGGGAACTTGCTAAGTTAGAACCTGATATTGAAGTCACCGTAGTCGTACCCCGTCGTTGGCGTCCAGGGGGCGTTCAAAATAAAATTATTGAAACTCAACCGCGTCAAGAGGGTTCATTTCGAGTCGTACCTGTCTCTAACTTGAGCCAAAATAATCAGGGATTACTCACATTGGGCGCAGATATTATTCCCTTATTACGGGAATTTTGCCCCCAGATTATTCAGGTTGAACAAGGCGCCAAGTCATTAGGATATGCCCAATTCATTGCCTTGAATCAAGTTTTAGGACTAAAGGCAAAAAATCTATTCTTTACCTGGTGGAATTTACCCTATCAGGTAAATTTTCCTTTATCGATATTGCACGATTATAACCTCCAAAATACCCACGGACTCGTTGCTGGAAATCAGGATGCGGTGGAGGTACTCCAGCAGCATGGTTATCAGGGGGCTTCTATCGTTATGCCTCAATTGGGTGTGGATGATAGCCGATTTCGTCCCCAAGTCCAGCCAGACTTACAAAGCAAGTTAGGAATTCAAGAAGATGAATTTGTCGTCGGATTTGTAGGACGGTTTGTTGAAGAAAAAGGGTTATTAACTTTAGGGGAAGCTTTGGCGGGGATCAATGATCATCGTTGGAAGTGGTTACTGTTAGGGCGTGGTTCTCTGCAAACCGAGTTAATGGAAAAGGCGGTGGAATGGGGGATTAAAGACCGGATGATTTGGGTGGAGAGTGTTCCTCATGACGAAGTGCCAAATTATATTAATTTGATGAATGTTCTAGTCTTGCCATCTGAGACGACGTACAAGTTTAAAACTCTAACGGCGGCGGGATGGAAGGAACAGTTTGGTCATGTTTTGATTGAGGCGATGGCATCGAAAGTTCCTGTGATTGGGTCTGATTCTGGGGAAATTCCTCATGTGATTGGGGATGCGGGTTTGGTTTTTCCGGAGAAGAATGTAGAAGCGTTACGGGGTAAGTTGGTATCGCTGATGGAGCAGCCGGAGTGGGGGAATCAGTTGGCTGAATTGGGGTATGAACGAGCAATGAGGCAGTATACTAATAAGGCTTTGGCACGGAAGTTGTTGGATTTTTATCAGAGACTTATTGAATGATGAGACGGGGTATCAAAATTATATTTTTTAAACGCAGAGGAGCGCAGAGGTTTACGCAGAGGACGCAGAGGGGGTTACAGGATTGGTATTTGCTTTTTTTATCGGATTTTGAAATAGTTGGCGATGATATGAGGTAGCTATATTATTGGTTGGTGAGTCTAACAAATGATTAATGACGAATTAAAAAAATGCGGATTTTACAAATTGTTCCTTCAATTTCGCTGGTTTATGGGGGTCCTAGTCAAATGGTACTGGGGCTTTCTAAGGCGCTAGCGAATCAGGGAGTAGATGTTACTATATTGACGACAGATAGTAATGGGGATTTTGGTCAAGCGCCACTGGATGTTCCTTTGGATAAACCTGTCCCGCAGGATGGGTATCAGGTGCGATATTTCCGGTGTTCTCCGTTCCGTCGCTATAAGTTTTCTTTCTTATTATTACGCTGGTTGTGGCAACATGCAGGGGAATTTGATGTGGCGCATATTCATGCTCTATTTTCACCTGTGAGTACCGCAGCCGCAACAGTTGCCCGAAAACGAAATTTACCGTATATTTTGCGTCCATTAGGTACGCTTGATCCGGCAGATTTACAGAAGAAACGGCGATTAAAACAAGTTTATGTCTGTTTGTGGGAACGTGCTAATTTAGCGGGGGCGGCGGGTATTCATTTTACAAGTGAACAAGAGGCGAAGATTTCTCAACGTTTTGGTACGAATGCGCCGGATATTGTGATTCCTTTGGGGGTTACGCCTCCGGAGGAGTTGCATTTAAAGGGAGTAGATAGGGGAGATGGGGGAGATGGGGGAGATGGGGAAGAATTTCCTAGTTACCAATCCCCAATCCCCAATCCCCAATCCCCAATCCTATTATTTATGTCTCGAATTGACCCTAAAAAAGGATTGGCTTTACTGATTCCGGCTTTAGAAACGCTTTTAGCTGAAGGTTTAGGGTTTCAGTTTATCTTAGCTGGCGCTAATCCCCAAGCTCCAGAGTATGAACGTAAAATTCAACAACAGATTCAGACGTCGCCGCTATCGTCTCATACGACAATTACAGGTTTTGTAGAAGGGGAAGTAAAAGCGGCGTTGTTACAAGGGGCAGATCTATTTGTTTTGCCGTCTTATTATGAAAACTTTGGTATTGCTGTCGCCGAAGCTATGGTGGCGGGGACTCCTGTGGTAATTTCAGATCAGGTGCATATTTGGCAGGAGGTGAAAGGGGCGGAGGCGGGATGGGTTTGTGGGTGTGATGTGGCGTCGTTGACTCAAACGTTACGGGAAGCGTTAAGAGATGCTGGGGAACAGAAGCGGCGTGGGGTTAATGGGAGAGATTATGCACTACGGCATTATAGTTGGGATGCGATCGCCCAGACTATGATTGAGGCATATCAAAACATAACTGATAACTGATAACTGATAACTGATGTATTAATTTTCCTAATGGTTCGACAAATATTTCTTTACGGAGTTTTCAAGAAACTTTCCCTCAATCTTGACTACAATCTAGTTATCGTCTACCACAATCTCTATTGAGCACAGAGACAAATAATGCTGACCCAAAAAATTTACCAGAGAAAAATCAGTAACTCCTTTGACTTTAGTCAACTTTTTGCTCAAAGCATGCAAAAGGGTAAAATCAGTCTGGCTGACTGGTATGAATTACTGGTAATGCCGATGGATAATACCTTTACCTCAGATCATGAGGAGGCGGTGATTCGATTAATCTATGGGGTGCGACATGGTTTTGTTAAAGTCGTTGATAATGGTTAGTTGTTTCAAGCTAGCTACTGGCTATTGACTGATCGCGGTGGTTGCCCGATTTTATTCATAATGTCTATTTTCTTTCACGAAAACCTTTATCGAACATCCGCCCTGATGACACGGTTGCAGGAGTTTCCGGTAACTATCTGCGGGGCAGGAGCGCTGGGGGCAAATATGACTGAAAACTTGGCACGTTCAGGGTTTGGCAAGTTACGGGTAATCGATCGCGATCGCATCGAAGAACGAAATCTTTCCACTCAACTTTATTACAAATCTGATATTGGTGCCTATAAAACTAAAATTTTGACAAATACCCTCTATCGTGCATTAGGTATCACTATAGATGGGCGTGCCAAAGAACTAACGGCGGACAACTGTTCTCAATTACTCCGGGACAGTCATTTAGTCATCGATACCTTTGACAATAGTGTCGCCCGTCAAGGGGTGAAGGAGTATTGTCAACAGGTGCAGATTCCCTGTCTCCATGTCGGATTGGCGAGTGACTATGGGGAGATAATTTGGAACGATAGTTATCGCGTTCCCTCACCTGCCAATGATGATATTTGTGATTATCCCTTGGCACGAAATTTAGTGATGCTGCCATTCGCCGGTGATCCCCGGTTTGACGTTTAATCGCTGCCAATGCCGGGGGTTGTAATGGATCACTTCATCTGGAGTGGGCGGACGAGTGCCAACTAAACTCATGTCTCCGATTAAAACGTTCCAAAATTGGGGGAATTCGTCTAAGCTAGTGCAGCGCAGAAAACGCCCCACACGAGTGATGCGGGGGTCATTGTCATTCTTAAACAGGTGTCCTTCGACTTGATTGGGGATTTGGGCTTTTAGGGCATCCGCTTGCGGAATCATTGAGCGGAATTTCCAGATTCTGAAGGGTTTGCCGTAAAGTCCGTGGCGGGTTTGACTATAGAAAATATTGCCGGGACTATCGAGTTTAATGGCAATGGCGATGGGGAGAAAAATAATTCCTAGAATCAGGAGTCCGATTAGAGAACCCATAATATCGATGCAGCGTTTAAAAGTTGAATAGGTTGAAGGATGAAGCGAGAAAATTAATGGCTGATTGGTGAGTGGTGATCGCTGATGGATATTGTCTTCATCGCAACGATTTAGGTTAAGGGTAAATGCAGTCATTGGACTTGTTCCTTCAGTTGAGGCGACTTGAGATGTAATCGTGATTGATGGGGTGCCGAAAATGGACATGACACTCCGGTTGCTCAAAAATTCTGGATCTGTCCTTGGCGCTCTAATAGTTCTAGGTAGGAGATGGGTACGACTAGGGGCCAAAGAAGAGCGGCGATGGCTAAAAATATGACCGAGTGAAATTGGGTTTCGGGAGAGAGGTTTTCCTCACGTTGTAAAAAGTCTAGCCATCGCGTGAACAAAAGCGGTAGCATGATGAGGTAAAAGATGATTAAGCCGCTGAAAATGATGTTCAACATAGTTTCCTTGGTTGGTTGAGAGGTTGATTGAGTTTCTGATTATTACTCTGGTTTATTTCCTGCCTTTTATGCAAATGGTCAGGATTCTGTCAAAAATCTTTACAAATTTAATCGCCAATTCTGCATTCAGTGGATCGCCAGCTTTGGTAGCCAGGATAAATTCAATAAAGAATGTATTTAAAGATACATAAATTGGGTTTAATTCTGTAGTAGTTCGTCACTATAGCTATTGACACAAGTGAGGTGTTATGAGTTTAAGGAATAGGTGGAGTCGCGATCGCACCTATTCTGTCAATAGCTGGAACCTTTGCTGCGCCTGGTTTTCAATCCGAGTAACCCTGGCAAAGAGAGTTGAACCCCACCATCAAGCCGAGGGCGGCTAAACCCATGCCTGCAGAGGGTTCAGGGACGGACGTACAGTAGCCGCGATCGCAAATCCCCGATTTATTGAACTTGAAGGCGATAGTATGTTCCACCATCAAAGCGATTCAAGTCATAGCCAGCATCGAGTAATTCCGACTCAGACAGATACATAATATTGGTGAGAAATTCACCCGTTGAGATCCCCCCAAATCCCCCTTAAAAAGGGGGACTTTGAAAAAGTGTTTCGTTTGTCACCCGTAGGGCATGGCACGTCTGGAACATCGCTTCCTTCTTGCTCCCTCTCCCTCCCTTTCCCCCCTTTTCCCCCTTTTCCCCCCCCCTTTCCCCCCTTTCAAAGGGGGGCTAGGGGGGATAGGGGCTAGGGGGGCTGGGGGTGAGCTGACAGGTGTAGGTTTTTTACTTGAGGGTGGGGACTAGACTTGGAGGACAAGGATGGAAAGAAGACAAGGAGGAAAAACCGTACAGCATTTTGTTCGGTCAAGCTAACTTCTAAAAGCCGAAACGCCCTATTTTTCGTTCTCACTCTTCCTTGTCTACTGGTCTACCTGTCTACCTTGTCTTACCTCAACCCCAATCTTAAAAAACCTACCCTTGTGAACTGGGGGGGATGGGGCTGTAGCTTAAGTTGGCTTTGAGCCAGAACTTTAGTTCGAGGCTTGACTCAAAGCTTGCTGCAAACGGGGTTTATCTTGTCCTTTTTGATGCAGCAATACCCAAGACTCAATTAAATCAGGACCATGCACATCACCCGTGAGTGCAGCACGCAGGGAGTGCATGACTAAACCTTTCTTTACCTTTTGCTGTTTAGTCACCTGTTTGATGATTTCCCCTGCGGTTTCTGCACTAAATTCTGGGGTATTTTCTAAGGCTTCCAAAACCGTGTTTAATACATCTGTTGCCCCTTCTTTTTTAACTTGCTCAATCGCCTCTGAGGTCAACTCAACCGAGTCAGTAAATAACATCCGCGTCATCTCCACCGCATCCGGTAAGCGCGTCAGACTCGGACCAATAACGGCAGCTAATCGCTCTAACCAAGGGCGATTATTTTCAGGATCAATGTTATACCCCGCTTCTTGCCAGTAGGGAATTAGTAAATCAACTAATTCCGATGGTGGTTTTTTGTGCAGATATTGACTATTGAGCCAATCCAGTTTATCCCAGTCAAACTTTGCCCCCGCCTTATTCACCCGATCAAAACTAAACTGTTGAGCAGCTTCTTCTAGGGTAAAGATTTCCTGTGTCGAGTCGGGTGGTGACCAACCCAGAAGCGTCATATAATTTGCCATCGCTTCTGGGACAAAACCCATAGTCTGAAACTCAGAAATAGAGGTCACGCCATCCCGTTTAGAAAGTTTTTGCCCCTGGGGATTTAGAATTAAAGGCGTGTGAGCAAATTCGGGTACTGTTGCGCCGAGGGCTTCATAAAGCAAAATCTGTTTGGCAGTATTGGCAATGTGGTCTTCTCCTCGGATGACATGAGTTATTTTCATATCAATGTCATCAACCACTACCGCTAAATTATAGAGAGGCTGACCAATTTCACCTTGAGAAGCCGCCCGGGCAATCACCATATCCCCACCCAGATCACTCCCTTTCCAGGTGAGTTGACCGCGCACCATATCATTCCAGACAATCTCGCGACTATCGTCAATCTTAAACCGAATCACCGGCTCTCGTCCCTCCGCTTCAAAAGCGGCGCGTTGTTCTAGGGTGAGATGGCGGTGACGGTTATCATAACGAGGGGCTTCTTTGCGGGCTTTTTGGGCATCCCGGAGTGCCTTAAGTTCCGCTTCTGAGGTGTAACAGTAATAGGCTAACCCTTTATCTAAAAGGGTTTGAATGGTGTGGTGATAAAGGTCAAACCGTTTCGATTGAAAAATCGGTCCTTCATCCCAATTGAGTCCTAACCAGGTGAGACCCTCTAAGATATTCTGGGTATATTCGGGACGCGATCGCGTTTGGTCGGTATCTTCGATGCGTAGAATAAACTGACCGCCGTGGTGTCGGGCGAATAGCCAGTTAAATACGGCGGTTCTTGCGGTACCGATGTGGAAGTTTCCAGTGGGAGACGGTGCAATGCGGACTCTTACAGTCACAAGATCAATCTCTGGTGGTAGGGTTGGCTAAGTACTTTCCGGCTATTCATTGTAGCGTAGAGCGGCGCCCAGTTGAATGTCACGCTCCAGTCAGCCCTGAACTAAAGTTCGGGCTAAAAGCTTAAACCCGTTAAAACGGTTGAAAGACGTACTCATTGACAATCCCCCGGTTCAAAACTTAATTTGGCGTCCATATTACGTCATGAATTGAGCTAGAACTCATTCATTAGTTGCTAAGCGAATAGGTATCGCCCTCTGTTACAGCACTATCTGAATTTTCAAGCCTTTTACGGGACTGACGGGGCTCGAACCCGCAACTTCCGCCGTGACAGGGCGGTGCTCTAACCAATTGAACTACAGTCCCAATTTACGAGCCGAATACCATTATTACGAAGATCTATGGATTTGTCAAGCCCGTGACGAAAAAAATTTTTTCTTGGGGTTTGAGATGAGGGGTGTAGGGGAAGATGAGGAAGATGGGGAAGCTGTAGGGGCGGGTTTTACCACTAACGGGAAGGTTTTCACCCTTATATCACTCGCGCCCGCCCCAACGGATTACAAGCATTCTGCGACAAATGACTAATGACTAATGACTAATGACAAATCGCAGAAACAAATTCTCCCAAAAATGCTTCAACGACGATAAGTTAACCAGAACGCCTAATTCATGCCCAGAGGTTTCAACGTCTCTATCTCTCAATCGGTTCTCCTTGCCTTCTGTTTTAGCCTCTTTAGTGCCGATGCTATCGCATTCCCCGATATCCAAACCCATTGGGCAAAGGATTGTATTAACCAGATGGCATCTCGAAACCTAGTTACAGGTTACCCGGATGGCACGTTTCGCCCCAATGGTTCGATTACAAGGGCAGAATTTGCGGTGCTGATGCTGAATGCATTCCCCGACGCCGAGGTGAAACGCAGTGGTATCGCCTTTACAGATGTGCCACAGAGTCACTGGGCATATCGGGCAATTCAAGACGCTTATCAACGGGAATTTTTCTCGGGTTATCCGGGGCTGATTTTTCAACCGAGTCAACCGATTCCTCGTGTGCAGGCGATTGGGGTTTTGGCGGGGGCGAAGAATTACAGCATTCCCAGTAATCCATCGGGAATATTGCCACAATACTTCCAAGATGCCTCTGGTATTCCAGGATACGCCAGGAATGCGATCGCGGCGGCGGCGGTGAATACTCTGGTGGTTAATTATCCCACAGTGCAAAGGCTTCGTCCCAATGAACGGGCGACACGGGGCGAAGTGGCGGCGTTATTGTGTCGGGGGTTAAATATTTATGCGGTTCCGCCTCAGTATATTGCTGGGGTGGAAATTCATCCCCAACAGGTGCGGACATTACCCGGAGGACTGAATTCTGTTCCCACATTTAATAGTAATTATCCTGAATTAGTCACAAGTGAAGGGATTTTATTATCCACATTTTCCCCAACCGGAAAACCTGTTCCTTCCGCCCATCTTAATTTTCCCTTTCAAGGACGTTTCGATATTTTTACCCATCATATCGCTAGGGCAGAAACTCAGGCAGAAACTCGCCCCCTTTATCAGGGATTACTGCTGCACAATCCCACCGATAAACCGGTGACAGTTGAGGTTTTGCAAGGGGCAAGTTATTTGAGTTCTCCCGATGCGCCGTTTATTGTGACGTTACCCCTGAAAAATACGACAAGTCAAGCTCAAACGGTAACTGTATCGATGCAAACGCCGTTAAAAGATGAGGCAGGTACAGATAAGTTACTGTTTTTGAATCCACAAGTTGAGCGGGTATTTTTTAGAGGCACTGTTCGGGTCACTTATGAAGATAACCAAGGGGAAAGTCAGACACGCTATGTCCATTTATTTCAGCGTCGGGGACAACCGTCTAACCCCTTAGTTAGGTTAAATTTAGCGCCAGGGGAACAGCGAAATGTAAAGGTCGAGTTTATTTATCCACCCGATTCCACGCCGCCGCAGGTGTTGACAGTGAAGACGTTGGCGAGGTAGAAATCCTCACCCCCAGCCCCTCTCGTTCCCAGGCTCCTCTCGTTCCCAGGCTCTGCCTGGGAATGCTATCCCTCTCGTTCCCAGGCTCCTCTCGTTCCCAGGCTCTGCCTGGGAATGCTATTCTGGAGGCTCTGCCTCCCATAGTAGAAACGCCTCAAAACGGTATCTTTTGCCCTTCGCTACATCCACTTGAAAAACTTGTCACCAATGACACAAAATGAGCAGTTATTTCGTCAAGGGTTGAGAGGGTCATCTGCATAAAATATAGGGTCTTGAATAAGGCAGGGTGTATCTACTTTTTTTAGCCTTCCAGACTCTGGGAAGGGAATGCTCTTAGGGAGATTCCAGCCTGTCATAATCTCATACCAATTATCCCTGAGATTTGGGGTGTGGGTCATTCGGGGAAGGATTGGACATAGTAAAATAGGTAAATTTTAGGGCATAAGACACTAATTGAACCTAGGTTCGTAGTCGTCACTTTAGTGACTCAACGTTCAAGTGCTGACGACAAACTTTTAATTCAGAGACATTCCTTTTAACTCAGTTAGGATAAATTAGGAGAGAGTGCGATCGCAAACCCTACAACCCATCCTACTCACCCTCTCCTCCTGACTCTTCACTGACTCTTCATGGGAAGCCTCGAAACCCTGTTAGGCTGGTAGATAAGGACATTCTCGGGTTCATTCAAAACGCAGCCCTTCCCCCAGATTACCGGAAAAGCAAGTTCCCCCGTCTCCCTTTCTCACTATGGTCGATTGGCATCCCTATCTCGAATCCCTCTGCACCAAATACGCCCAATGGTGGCAGGTTTACACGATTACCGATGTAGTCGGGCGAACACCACAGAACCGGAAACAGACATCAGTGCTATTTGATTTTAAATTAATGGTGCAGACGGTGGCACCGGATAGAGACGCCAAGGGGCAAAAGGCGGAACAGGTTGAGAAATTAACCGTACTAGAGGGGTTAAGGAAATATGCGCCCCAGCATATCTTGTTAGTCGGGCGTCCCGGTTCCGGGAAATCCACAGCACTGGTGCGATTGCTGTTGGAAGAGGCGGAAAAAGGCAAGGAAGCCTGTAGAGACGTGCCATGGCATGTCTGGGAACAGGGGGAGAGGTCAAGCAAAATCCCCGTCTTGGTAGAACTCCGCTATTACCGCACCACAATCGAGGACTTAATCCAACAGTTCCTGCAACGCCATGACCCAAATTTAACCCTCAATCCCGACACCCTGAAAGCCGGATTGCGACAAAGGCAATTTTTGCTGCTGCTGGATGGAATTAATGAATTACCCTCAGAAGCAGCGCGGCGGGAGTTACAGCAGTTTCGCCAAAATTACCAGAAAACCACACCCATGGTATTCACCACCAGGGATTTAGGCATCGGGGGTAATTTGGGAATCACCAAGAAACTGGACATGCAACCCCTGACAGAAACGCAAATGCAGGAATTTATCTGCACCTATTTGCCACAACAGGGAAAACAGATGTTGCAGCGCTTGGGGAATCGTTTGCGAGAGTTTGGACAAACCCCCCTGCTGTTAAAGATGCTGTGTGACTTGTTCCATTGTCTGGAGACGATTCCCAGCAATCTGGGTTCGGTATTTCGCGCCTTTGCCCAGCAGTATGACCAAAAAGTTAAAGCCGATGTCCCGGTTACGGAAGACTCACGGGAATTTTGGTCAGAGTTGCTGCAATATTTAGCGTTTGTCATGACGAAGGGTAATGACCCAAAAGAGATACAGGTGGCAATTGCCAAGACAGAAGCTGAGGCAATTTTTACCGAGTATCTGCGTCAGCACGATTTCCTTGACCCGCCAGTTCGCGCCCGTAAATGGTTAAATGATTTACTCAAGCATCACTTGATTCAACTGAGGGCAAATAATCAGATGGAGTTTCGCCATCAACTGATTCAGGAGTATTATACGGCAGAGTATTTACTGAAGCAGTTACCGAATCTTAGTGATGAGGAATTACAACGGCAGTATATCAATTATTTGAAATGGACAGAACCTCTAGCGTTAATGCTGGGATTGGTTGAAGATGAAGCACAGGCAGTGCGAGTGGTGAGGTTGGCGTTAGCTGTGGATGTGCAGTTGGGGGCAAGGTTGGCAGGGGAAGTTAAACGAGAGTTTCAAGAGCAAACAATTACACTGGTGAATGACCAAGATGTTTCTCAACTCGTGAAGGTTCTACTTTTGGGGGCAACTCGTTCTGAGTTTGCCGTTCAACTCTTGATTGATGCCCTTAAGAATGAGGAGGCTTCGGTTCGTTGTTATGCAGCATTTGCGCTGGGCAAAATCCAGTCAGAACAAGCCGTTCAACCCTTAATTCTGGCTCTCAAAGATGAGGATGCTGCGGTTGGTTATCACGCCGCAGAAGCACTAGGAAAGATTCAGTCAGAACAAGCCGTTCAACCTTTAATTCAGGTTCTTAATCAGGGAGAGAAATCGGTTCGTCTTGGTGCAGCATGGGCGCTGGGAGCCATTCAGTCAGAACAGGCAGTTCAACCTTTAATTCGGGCTCTCAAAGATGAAGATGAATCGGTTCGTTTTATTGCCGCAACATCACTAAAAGAAATTCAGTCCGATACCGCATTTACATCCCTAGTTGATTTGATCAAAAATGAAGAGGATTCCGTTCGTCACTATGCTGTATCTGCGTTGGGAGAATTTCAGTTAGAGCAAGTAATTAACATCTTGATTGAAACCCTTCAGGACAAAGACACATCACTTCGTTCGCGTGCAATAGAAGCGCTGGGAGAAATTAAGTCAGACAGGTCAGTTCAACCCTTAATTGATATTCTCAAAGATAAAGATGCTTTGGTTCGTTCTAGTGCGGCGAAGGTTCTAGGGATAATTCAGTCAGAATTGGCAGTTCAACCGTTAATTGATATCCTTAAGGATAAAGATGCTTCTGTTCGTTCTCGTGGAGCATGGGCGCTGGGAGAAATTCCGTCAAAAAAGACAGTTCAATCGTTAATTTATGCCCTCAAGGATGAAAGTAATTCGGTGCGTTATCGTGCAGCTTTGTCACTTGGAAAACAAAAGTCAGAATTAGCCATTAAACCTTTAATTAAACTTCTTTATAACACCGATGTTTGGAGTAGCATGGGCATAATAGATTCACTGCTACAAATTCCGTCAAATAAGACAGTTCAACCTTTAATTAATGCCCTCAAGGATGAAAATGCTTCGATTCGTTCTGGTGCAGCATCAACCCTGGGACAGATTCAGTCAGAGCAGGCAGTTCAACCCTTAATTGATACCCTCAAGGATAAAGATGCTTCAGTTCGTTCTAGTGCAGCAGGCGCACTGGGACAGATTCAGTCAGAGCAGGCAGTTCAACCCTTAATTGAGGCTCTCAAGGATACAAACCCTTGGGTTCGCTCTTTGGGTGCATCTGCGCTAGGAAAAATTCAGTCAAAACAGGCAATTCAACCCTTAATTGATGCCCTCAAGGATGAAAAACATCGCGTTCGTTCTAGTGCAGCGGAAGCCTTGGGAGAGATCCAGTCAAAACAGGCAGTTCAAGCATTAATTGATACCCTCAAAGATGAAGACTATTTGGTTCGTTATAGTGCAGCAGGGGCGCTAGGTAAAATACCATCAAAAATGGCAGTTATACCTTTAATTAATGCCTTTAATGATAAAAATAATGTAGTTCGTAGTTATGTTCAATCAGCGTTAGAGAAAATTGCTAGCCCTGAATTCTTTCCTGATTTTTCAGCACTTCTAAAAACAGATACAGATCCGACTTTACTCAATATAATCTCTGCTATTCAACAGCGCTGCAAATTCTATAATTACACCCTAACGCAACCTCCGACTACATCGATATCCTCAGATTCTCAACTTACCCATCCCTTCCCAATATCTCTCATGCACATTCTCCACCTTAGCGACCTCCACTTTTCCACCCCCGACCAAGCAACCCTGTGGTCTACACAACTCAGACTTGATTTACGTCATGAACTCAAGATTTCTCAGCTTGACGCCCTTATCCTCTCCGGGGATATTGCCAACTACTCTACCCCAAAAGAATACGAAGCTGCCGCCCAATTTCTTAACACCCTCTGCCAAACCTTCTCCCTAAACCCCGAACAAATTACCATTGTTCCCGGTAACCATGACCTCAATTGGAAATTAGCAGAAGAAGCCTACCAACTTGTTGACCGCCCTAAATACAACGGCAAACTAATTGATGGTCATTATATTAATGTCACCGATGAAGTCATCCGAGTTCGTGACGAAGCCGCCTACAAAAAGCGCTTTGACAACTTCCGCCAGTTCTACGAAACCATCAAACAAAAACCCTATCCCTTAGACTATGACCAACAATACACCCTCGACTATCTTCCCGAACAAAACCTCCTCATTTTAGGGCTAAACTCAGCATGGCAACTCGACCATCATTTCAAATCCCGCGCCAGCATTCATGAAAATGCCCTCAGCAACGCCCTGGATAAAATTGATACTAATCCCGATTACGATAACTGCTTAAAAATCGCCGTTTGGCATCATCCCCTCGATAGTCCCTATCAAGATAGAATTACCGACCAAGACTTCATCGGACTCCTCGCCGTTTCCGGGTTTCGCTTCTTCCTGCACGGACATATCCACAAAGCCGAAACCAATCTGTTCCGTTATGATATGAATCGAGATGGGCGCAAATTAGACCGCATTTGTGCCGGAACCTTTGGCGCATCGACAAAAGAACTGGTAACGGCTACGCCTTGGCAATACAATTTGCTGATAGTTCAAAAGGATAAACTAACTGTTCGCACCCGTTGCCGTCGCGGAAAAGATGCGCCGTGGGAATCCGATAGTATTTGGCGTCAGGGGGCGGGAAAATCGTCGTTGGATTATTATACCATTGAGTTGTGATTTTTTATTATTTGTAATTTGTCATTTGTAAGGATACCGCCAATTGTAGGGGCGACCCGCTGCATTAAATTAAGAGAACCCACCCATTAATTTTATCGGGTCGCCCTCCAGGGTATATATTCAGTGGCTCAAATCCTGCGATCGCATTAAGATTGCTCCTTTCCTATAACTTTAAATCCTGCCTGCTCAAAATGTCTATCAAACGCTAAGGCTTCGGTTATGCCTAAATCTTGCATGATCAAAAAAGAACTACAGTCTGTTAAACTCCAAGCTTTATCCCCTCGCTGCATATAAAATGATAAGGCACGATTAAACTGTTCAGTCGTTTGCGGAATGATCGTGATGTTTGGGTGTTGCTGCATCTGTAACACAGTGGTGGCAGCTTGCTGACGAATATTACTGCTAAATTGGGCAAAAAAGTTCATGAATTCGGTTAGCACAATTTCAGTAGTCACGACTCTCACATTTTTGACCTCAACAGATTGGTAAATAGCCACAGCTACTTGATGCCAGCGATCCCTCGGGTTGAATAGAGCAATCCAAAATCCCGTATCCGCAAATATAGCTCTCATGAGGGGCTTTGATTACCATAGAAGTAATCATCAAGTTTTTCAGACGCATCACTGGGAACATCTGCCCATTCCTGTTTAGACACTTGAGTCGCTAGTTGAGTGACAATTTCCCAAAAGGGACGAGCCGTGGCGTCATAGGGGCGATCAATAACGGCGGTGGGCAAATCCTCTGATTGCCGATTGGGTTTTTCTTGTTGTAGGATTTTCTCAACAATGCTTGTGATGATAGCTTCCAGGTCATCTAGGGTTAGAGTAGCAATTGAGCGATCGCGATTTGGAGGTAAATGGGTCACTAAACAGCCTCCTGATTTTAAAACAACGGTTTAATTGTGATCTTACAAGGTGCGATCGCCCCGGAAAAACCCCTGGTTAGATGAGAGCGATCGCACCCACCAGATCCCCAACTTCTTCCAGAAGTCGGGGATCTAATTAATTGACGTTTATCCTACGGTGCAAACCCCACCAATTGAGGCTTGTATGTCTGAATCGCTTTCATGTACTGCGCCCGTTCAAAGCCACTTTCATCAGGACAGTTAATCTGACTCATGCTACCCTGCATCTGCTTGATGGACTCATATTCATGCTCCTCCATCCAATGGCGCACCTCTTGCTCAATCTCTTGCAGATTGCCAATCCCATGACGCAGCAGCACACTAACGATTTCCGTCACTTTCGCCCCTGCCATCATCATTTTGATTACATCCTGCCCTTTATGCACCCCACTCGTAGCCGCAAAGTCCACAGATAAGCGACCATACAAAATCGCAATCCAGCGCATGGGTAAGCGCATCGCTTGCGGTGTACTCAGCAATATATTGGGTGAAACTTCCAACTCCTCAATATCAATATCCGGCTGGTAAAATCGATTGAAAAAGACTAAACCATCCGCACCCGCCTCAGTCAACCGCTTCGCCATATTTGCCATATTGCTGAAGAAAGGACTGAGTTTAATCGCCACCGGAATCTTCACCTCAGACTTCACCGCTTGCAGAATATCAATATAATTCTGCTCCACTTGTGCCCCCGTCTGATCCATATCCGTGGGGATGCTGTAGATATTCAACTCCAGCGCATTCGCCCCCGCCTGCTCAATTTCCTTAGCGTAGCGTGTCCAGCCGCCCACCGTGGAACCATTGAGACTGGCGATGATCGGCATATTTACCGTCTCTTTTGCCTTACGGATATGCTCTAAATATTGCTCTGACCCCACATGAAACACCTCCGCTTCCGGGAAATAGGTCAGGGCTTCGGCAAAACTTTCTGTACCATACTCCAAATGATGGTGTAACTCCAACTTTTCTTGGCGCAGTTGTTCTTCAAATAAGGAATGCAGCACCACAGCCGCCGCCCCTGCATCCTCCATACGCTTGATGTTGTCAATATCTTCCGTCAGGGGCGCCGCCGCACCAACGACGAGGGGCGATCGCAATTCTAACCCTAGGTATGTTGTTGTCAGATCCATCCGTTTAAACCTCTTACATTATTTATGGGTAATCCTGTGGAGGGGTGTAGAGACGCGCCATGGCGCGTCTCTACAATGTTATTTAGGTACTCGCTGGTTCCTTAACCTCCCCACCAGTTTGGGTTGTCTGACCATTTCCATCACCGTTGTGGGTGTCCAACTGACGGGCTGCCAGATATTGGTACATCTGCCACCGAGTCTGCACATCCTGCTGCGCTTCTTCCAGGAGACGTTTGGCATCTTCTGGCTTACTCTTGGTCAGCATCTTGAAGCGGTTTTCTTCATACATGGATTTTTCCACGGGGAATTTCGGGCTCCGCATATCCAGTTGCAGGGGATTCTTGCCGTCTTTAACTAAATCTGGATTAAACCGATACAGCATCCAGCGCCCAGACTCAACCAACGCCTTTTGATGAGACATCGCCGTGGTCATATTAATCCCATGAGCAATGCAGTGGGAATAAGCCAAGATTAGGGATGGACCATCATACGCCTCAGCTTCCAGGAACGCCTTGAGAGTATGTTCATCCCGCGCCCCCATTGCCACACTAGCAACATAGACATTCCCGTAGGTCATGGCAATTAAGCCCAGGTCTTTCTTAGCTGACGGTTTACCACCTGCGGCAAATTTCGCCACCGCCCCCCGTGGGGTAGCTTTGGACGCCTGACCCCCGGTATTAGAATAAACCTCAGTATCCAAAACCAGGATATTCACATTGCGACCACTAGCAATCACATGGTCTAAACCACCGTAACCAATATCATACGCCCAGCCGTCACCGCCAATAATCCAGACACTCTTCTTGACCAGGTAATCGGCTAAACTCAACAACTGCTTGGCTTCAGGAGAGTTCATCTGTTGCAGTTTCTGCTTGAGTTGAGCCACCCGTTCCCGTTGTTCCCAAATATCGGCTTCGGATTTCTGTTCCGCGTTGAGAATGCCACTAACTAAGTTATCGCCAATCTCACCGGCTAAACGTTGCAGTAACTCAGCGGCAAATTGGGTGTGTTTGTCAACGGAAACGCGGAAGCCGATACCAAATTCGGCGTTATCTTCAAATAAGCTATTCGACCAAGCAGGTCCGCGCCCTTCAGCGTTTTGTGACCAAGGTGTGGTGGGTAGGTTTCCACCGTAAATCGAAGAACAGCCTGTGGCATTTGCCACCAACATGCGATCGCCAAATAGTTGAGTCACCAGTTTCAGATACGGCGTTTCCCCACACCCTGCACAAGCACCGGAGAACTCAAACAGGGGTTCTTGCCATTGCTGCTGGCGGATGCGGTCTAAATTTAAAGAACGGCGATCGGGATTGGGAATATCTAAGAAGAAGTCCCAATTTGCCTGTTCCTGTTCCCGCAGCGGTAACTGGGATTCCATGTTAATCGCCTTCAGCTTGGGCTGAGACTTGTTCTTCGCCGGACAAACATCTACACAAATTCCGCAACCGGTGCAGTCTTCAACCGCCACCTGAATCGTGAATTTCTGTCCCGCATACTCTTTATCCCGTGTATCCGTGGACTTAAGGGAAGCGGGGGCGTTTTCTAACACCTGCGGGTCATAAGATTTGCCTCGGATTACCGCATGGGGGCAAACCATGACACACTTACCACACTGGACGCAGACATCGGGGTCCCACACGGGAACTTCTAGGGTTATATTCCGTTTTTCCCATTTTGTCGTGCCAGTGGGGAATGTGCCATCTACGGGCAAGGCACTCACTGGCAGATTATCCCCACCCCGCGCCATCATCTGACCTAAGACATCCCGGACAAAGGCTGGGGCGGTGTCGGGAACTGGGGGACGCATCTCCACAGTGCTGTCAAAGGTGTCTGGCACTTGCACTTCATACAGATGCGCCAAGGTGTTGTCCACTGCCTCAATATTCATGCGGACAACTTCTGCACCCTTCTTGCCGTAAGTCTTTTCAATGTACTGCTTAATTTTGGCGATCGCTTCTTCTTTGGGTAAGATATTCGCCAGTTCAAAGAAGCAGACTTGCATCACGGTGTTAATCCGCCGTCCCATGCCACTGTTAACCGATACCTCATTGGCGTCAATGACATAGAACTTCAACTTCTTGTTGACAATTTCCTCTTGCACCGGGCGGGGCAGTAGACCCCAGACTTCATCTGGACTAAAGGGACTATTCAGCAGGAAGGTAGCACCTGGGGCGGCGATACTCAGGACGTTGAGTTTTTCCAGGAATAGCCATTGGTGACAGGCGACGAAGTTGGCTTGGCTAATCTGGTAGGTTGAACGAATCGGTTCTGGACCAAAGCGTAGGTGAGAAACGGTGACGGCGCCGGATTTCTTGGAGTCGTAAACGAAGTAGCCTTGGGCGTAGTTGTCGGTTTCTTCACCAATAATCTTGATCGAGTTCTTGTTTGCGCCCACGGTACCGTCTGACCCTAAGCCATAGAACACACAGCGCACCACGCTTTCGGGTTCAGTGGAGAAGCTGGGATCATAGGAGAGGCTGGTGTGGGTTACGTCATCGTTAATGCCAATGGTAAAGTGGTTCTTCGGTTGGTCAGCGGCTAGGTTCTCCAAGATAGCCTTCACCATCGCAGGGCTAAATTCTTTGGAGGATAAGCCATAGCGTCCACCCACAACCCTGGGTTTCGGACTCTCAGCTTCCCTGGCTTCCTGAAGGGCTGTAACGACATCTAGATACAGGGGTTCGCCACCAGCGCCCGGTTCTTTGGTGCGGTCTAGGACGGCGATATTCTTAGTCGTAGTCGGTAGTGCCGCGACTAAGCGCTTCATATCAAAGGGGCGATACAGCCGCACTTTGATCAGTCCTACTTTTTCACCCTGTTTGTTCAGGTAATCTACGGTGTCATGGGCGGTTTCTGCGCCAGAACCCATGAGGATAATCACTCGTTCGGCATCGGGGGCACCGTAATATTGGAATAGTTCATACTTGCGTCCGGTGAGTTGGGCAAATTTGTCCATGGTTTTCTGGACAATTTCCGGGCAGGCATCGTAGTAGGTATTAACGGTTTCCCGTGCTTGGAAATAGACGTCTGGGTTTTGGGCGGTGCCGCGCAGGACGGGGCGATCTGGGGTTAGACCCCGCGCCCGGTGTTCCATCACCCGTTCATCATTGATCATTTCCCGCAGATCATCGTCCGCTAGTAGTTCGATTTTCTGAACTTCGTGGGAGGTGCGGAAGCCGTCAAAGAAATGGATAAAGGGAATGCGGGATTCTAGGGTGGCGGCGTGGGTAATTAACGCCAGATCATGTGCCTCTTGGACTGAGCCTGATGCCAGAAGACCAAAGCCTGTGGCACGGCACGCCATCACGTCTTGGTGATCCCCAAAAATGGACAGGGCTTGGGCGGCTAGCGATCGCGCGGCGACATGTATCACGGCTGAGGTCATTTCCCCAGCGATTTTGTAGAGGTTGGGCAGCATTAATAGCAAGCCCTGAGAGGCTGTGAATGTGCTGGTCAATGACCCTGCCTGCAACGCGCCATGGACTGTACCTGCCGCTCCTGCTTCACTCTGCATTTCAATGATTGAGGGAACGGTACCCCAGATGTTCTTGCGACCTTCTGACGACCAAGCATCTGCCCATTCTCCCATGGGTGAAGCGGGGGTGATCGGATAAATGGCGATCACTTCATTGAGTGGGTAGGCAACGCGAGCCACCGCTTCGTTTCCGTCTAGAGTTGCAATCGTTCGTTTAGTCATAGTTACAAACCTTTATGGTTTCTAGGTAGTCGTTTTTGGAGCGCTAAACTTCAACTTAATTCCTTGTCTATTGCAAATTCCCTATTGATTTCGTCTGCTCTACTACAAAACGGCAATTTTCTTTGAAATCGAATTGGCATAAATTATCCAACTGAGTTCTTCTTTTCACAACGTCAATGTTGTTTTTTTCTGAGGTATAGAAGTCGGCATTCAACCCCCATACTCCATGTCTGACGGTCATCTCCGGGATTTGTTAACGGTTTTTTAACCTTCCCGTCTGCTTCCGGATACTCTTCTATTATCTAACAAAAATTTAGCAATTGAGGGGAGTCTAACTTTTTTTTAATTTCTTTAAAATTTGGGTGACTCCCTCCCTTAAAATAATCTAAAGAATAAGCAAATAAGCTGTATTAGTTTTTACAAGCTGGGAGATTTTAACTTCATTAAGTATTTGCACAAATTCATTAAGAAATATTTCATTTTGTAAATATTTCTCAGCTTCTGGACTTTTGAAAGTCTGTGTGTCCGCAGTCGCGAATTAATTCATCGCTGGGATTGGGTTAAGTTTAAACTATATTTGACATCTTCACAAAAGATTCCAGAATTAATTGTGAACCGAGTTCTTCAAGTCCTACTATCAACGATGAGTTGAAAGATTTTGAGCGGCTGTTTCAAATTTGGCAGCAAGCAGGTTTGATGGGCGCAAGGATGGTGCCCCTACGGTGTTTTTTGGGGTTGACTGCGTTGATACTGGCGTGGAATAATATATAGATAAAACTATGTACGAGCTTCAACTCCAAGATTATGACAACTCTCGACAATACTAATCCATCTGACCTGTCTCAGGCAGGAGAAAAGGGTTCACCCTTATCCCGGTTACCGATTCCCTGGATCAAGATTGGACAATACCTATTCCTGGCGGCTTTGATTTGTACAAGTATCATTAACTTTGTTGTTCAAGATAAAGCCATTATAGTTATTTGGATAGCTGTCTTAGTTTCGATTTTGGTATTCCTGGTTTTGATCGATAAGCAGTTAGCTAAAGAGGCGATTCGTCAAATTCAGCTTGATGTTGCCAAACGAGCGGAAATTTATCAATATCTTGTTGATGAACAGCTACAACCGGGTAGCAATCCTATAACGGTAGCTCGAGAGAATGCGTTGCAGTATTGCCAAGAACTGATTGAGGACTATAAACAAAGCCGCCAAACTTCGAGAAATATATACTATACATTCCAAATGGCGACGATTGTCTTTTCCGGGATTACACCCATTCTGGTTTTGGTTGATAAGTTAGATATTGGCGTCGCTTGGTTTAAGTGGTTACCTGTTATCTTTCCCGCGATCGCTTCTATTGTTGCCAGTGTGGTGACCTCGTTTCCTTTTCAAGAAAATTGGATTTCTGCCAATACAGCCGTTGAATTGTTAGAAGCCGAACGGGAAAAATTTATATTGGGAGTCACCCAAGCTTATCGTTGCTATGATTTAGACGATCAAGTCCAACGTCAGAAAAAGCTGAAACAGGCAATTGAAAATTTTATTAATCAGGTGAATACGATTCATCTGAAGCAGGTTCAAGAAGCCTCGGAAACTCTGCAAAAGCCAGAGGGGCAGGAAACCGAGAAATCGGCGGCGTGATATAGTTAGGGGGTGCATGTCAACCCGAGTAGGTTGGTACTTTGGCACGAAAGCCAACAATACTTAATCACCACAAGACGCCAGTGGTTTAACCACTGGCTAAACGGTCAAGTCGTCTAAAGAGGACTCATATCAAGTCTTGGGGTAAGGGCACGGCAATGAAAGAGCCCCTACAGGATGTATAACTACAGACGATTTAACCCATTGAACTTGTAACACCTTCTCAGACTCCCATGGAACATCCTGCTACCTGGATGCGAGAGGGAAACAGCCCTGCTAAGATTATTCTGGCGATCGCCGTATTGATTGGTGCGATCGCACGATTGCTGAATGTCTTGGTTCCGGTGATGCGGAAAGAGTCGCCCAAGTAGCAAGTAGTAGCGTGGCACACCTTAATTGGTGGATTAGCATTGTAGGGGCGCATGGCGTGCGCCCGGTTTAAAAGTCAAATCTATTCCACCATTTTAGCTGTGTCAGTCCGCCATCGTGCGTTAGCGGGGCAATAATTTAGGGGAAACTCCAATGAATTGTGTTCCCCGCGTAACGCACCAACACAAATAGATAATATAAATAATTGCGTTTTCAATCAGAAACCAGGTTTTTAACTGCCTAGATCGCTAATCTCTATGACAGGAAAGGTCAAAATGGTACAGACATCAGCAAAACCGGAAACCGAAACTCTGTTACTTGAGTTACCAAAAACCATGAAGCTATATGTCACTCCAGAACAGTTTACAGCCCTAGCCGAGTGCAATAGAGAATTACACCTGGAGAGAACGGCAAAAGGAGAATTAATTGTGAATCCACCCACAGGTTGGCGAACTGGCAAACGGAATTGGAGTATTTCTGGAGAGTTGTATATATGGTGGCGAAATGCAGATGAACCGGGCGAGGCGTTTGATTCCTCAACGGCTTTCATTTTACCCAATGGTGCTACTCGTGCCCCGGATGCTTGTTGGATTAGTCAAGAACGTTGGGATGCACTGACTGATGAACAAAAGGGAACCTTTGCCAATATTTGCCCGGATTTTGTGGTGGAGTTACGATCGCAGTCGGATACTCTGAAGTCGCTGCAAGAGAAAATGCAGGAGTATATGGACAATGGGGCTAAACTGGGTTGGTTAATCGATCCACAAAATAGAACAGTAGAAGTTTATCGAGTCGGTTTAAACGTAGAAATATTGTCAAATCCGGCTGAGTTATCCGGTGAGGAAGTCTTACCGGGTTTTGTGTTAAATTTGTGTCGGGTGTGGGGTTAGCGTGATCGCACTTAAGGTGGGCAATGCCCACCCTACATTGCACTTCTCACCCGGATTTCATATCTGCGATCGCACTCTTCGTCATCGCCGCAATGGCTTTATCCGTGGCTTTGGGTAAATGGTAATATTTCCCACCCGCCTGCTTCGCCAATTCCTTCGCAAACCCCGTAGACACAAACTTATTTTCTGTATCAATCACCAATAACTGAATTCCCATTGCCCGAATTCTTGCCGCAATATCCAACAGTTCCCCCTTAATATCCGGCTTTTCGCCCTCGGCTATCGGTTCACCCAAGGAACGGGCTAAGGAAATATTCCCTCGTCCATCGGTAATTGCCACAATCACCACCTGACCGATATCTCCCGACATTTTGGCATTCACCCCCACACGCACCGCCTGGGTTAACCCATGTGCCAACGGGGAACCGCCACCACAAGGTAACCGATCTAACCGCCCCCGCGCCAAAGCAATGGAACGGGTGGGGGGTAACAACACCTCCGCTTGTTCGCCGCGAAAGGGAATTAGGGAAACTTGGTCGCGGTTTTGATAGGCTTCTGTCAGAAGTTGCATCACTGCACCCTTAGCCGACTGCATTCGGTTGAGTGCCATTGAACCCGATGCATCCACCACAAATACCACCAAAGCCCCGGCTTTACGGGCTAGGCGTTTAGAGCGCAAATCTCCCGACTCTACGATAACCTTACGGTTTGGCTGGCGTTCCCGGCGTCCTTTCTGATAGGGTGCAGCCGCCCGTAATGTGGCATCAACGGCGATGCGTTTAACCGCACCTTTGGGTAACATGGGCTTGACATATCGCCCCCGATCATCAGAAAAGATAATACTGCGGGTTCCCGATTTTCCTTGCCGCTGCGCCATTTGAGCGAAGTAGAGGACGCTGGGATCGAGAACGACTCCCTCGGTATCAAAGATGAATTCTTCGGGGATGCTGGGGGGTTCTTGTTCTTGTTCTGGTTCCTCTTGCTCCTCTTCTTCCTTATCCTCTGGTTCGTCTTGGTCTTGGGAAGACTCATTCTGAGGCGGTGGGGGTGGAGGTGGCGGTGGGGGTTCTTCTGGTGGGGTCTGGACGATGGTAGAACGGGGGACAATCACTAATTCCACAGCGCGTTTCAAATCGTCAGCACTAACTGTCTGACGCCCATCTAGGGCGGCTGAGGCTTGGGCAACGCGGACGGCAAACAGTTCCGCCCGATGTCCTTGGACGCCACCCCGCAGGGCTTCTTCGACGAGATAAGCAATTTGGTCATGAGTAATTTGTACCTCTTTGAGCCATTCTCGTGCCAGAATAATATCGGTTTTCAGGTTATCTATGTCTTCGTGATACTGCTCGATAAAGGCTTGGGGTGAGGTTGTGTACGCGATCGCGCCTGCGACGGCTTGCACCCGCTGATCCAGTGCCAGCACTCCATCGGCGGATAGGGTAATCGCAATTCTATCGAGTAAATGCTCCCGCAGGGGTCCTTCGTCTGGGTTGTAGGTGGCGATTAATAGGGGTTTGCAGGGATGCTGAAAACTAATCCCCTCCCGTTCGATTTGGTTGCGCCCTTCGGTGAGAACGCTTAAGAGTTGGTTGGCGATTTGGTCATCGAGGAGGTTGATTTCATCAATATATAAAATACCCCGATGTGCTTGGGCTAAAAGTCCGGGTTGAAAAACAGGTTCGCCTTGTTGCATCGATTTCTCCACATCCACTGAACCTAAGAGGCGATCTTCGGTGGTTCCCAGGGGAATTTGCACAAACGGTGCGGGGATAATTTCTGTCTCAACAGTGGCGGGTTCAATCCCTTGGGCTAAAAGCTGATCATCCCATTCTTGAGGATAATCGGCATGGCAATTAGACAGGGAACCCTTAACCACTTCAATGGGGGGAAGGAGGGCGTGGAGGGCTCGTGCCATCACGGATTTCGCCGTTCCCCGTCGTCCCGCGATCGCAACTCCTCCTAATCCGGGGTCAACCGCCGCCAACAGGAGCGCTAATTTAATCGCTTCTTGACCCACGACAGCCGTTAGGGGAAAATTGGTTATTGCTGTGGCAGAGTTGAGCACAGGCATAAGGCAAGCATGACACTATCAGTTTTTCAGCATACCGCGTCCTGGAGTCGTTTGGACGGTTAACGGAAAAATCTGACGAATGACAAATAATGACCTTGTATGTGTCTACCTACTTACAGGTTTTTTCGTCAATACTGCCTCTTCGATAATATCGGCGGCTCGTTTGACGCCACCGGATTGACGCATGAGCGCCTGTAGATTTAAAGCATTCTGTTTATAAGACTCTTGCGTTAGCACTTTTTTTATGGCATTTCGCAATCGAGAAACCCTCAATTTCTTCAGGGGTATCACTTCCCCAGTCCCTGTCCAAGCAATACGTGCAGCTACACCAGGCTGGTCATTGGTTACCGGAATTGCTACCATGGGGACTCCATAACTCAACGATTCTAATGTCGTATGCAATCCGGCATGGGTAATGGTGAGGGTTGCTTTTTCGAGGAGTTGCAATTGAGGGGCAAAACTAACCACAATCGGATTCCCAGGTAATTGGGGTAGTGATTCGGGCGGCATAGAACCTGCCATAGATACCACTAATTGTACATCCAATCCCTCACAGGCAGAGGCAATGGTTTGAAACACTTCAATTCGCTTATTTTGTATCGTCCCCATAGAGGCATAAATCAACGGTTGTCCCGTTAATTTTTCATCAGGAAACGAAAGGGGTTTCCGATTAGCGGGGTTATGGAAAGGTCCGGTGAAATGGAAATAGTCGGGTAAATCTGTTCGCGGAAACTCAAACTCAGCGGGTTGATGACTGATTTGAGCCAGTTTAGAGTAGGCATCATTGCGGGTTGCCAAGGGGGGCAATTTCCACCCTTGGCGATAGTTTTCCACGACATCCCAAATGGGTTTATCGATGGAATTGAGTACCCTATACCCTGCTTGGTTACGCCAATGTCCCCACCACGTCGGGCTATAGCGCCAAGGTGTATTCCACGGCGGAATACTTGGATGTTGATGGGTCACTAAACCACTACACAAGGTAATAAAGGGAATGTCAAGATACTCAGCGACTGTTCCACCTTCAAAGGAGGTATTATCGACCAAAAGGAGTTCTACACCAACGTCCTTGCAGGCTTCTGGGGCGTCTCTTAGTAATACATCTACCCATCGTGACATTAGACGACTAACATATCTCCTGGCGCTGAGTCCACTCCTTTTCCCTAACCCAGACAAATATTGAGCCATTGCTCCGGCGGGAAAATCGGACTGACCAATCGCTCTAAATTCCAAACCCCTGGCTACTGTCTGAGATTGAACCTCGATGGAACCACAGAGGGTGAGGCGATGACCGCGCTGTTTCAGTTCGTTTCCCACGTTAAACATCAGGTTGAGATGGCTTGGTGCAGCGGGGCAGATGATACCAAAATGCGTCATATATTTTCTTTTTCGAGTTTATTGTATATTCTTAAACTGAATAAACCTCTATTAAATACCAATTTAAGCCTTAAAGGACTTTGGCAATCGCTCGCAGCACTGAGGGTAAACCATCCAGCACCGCCTTATAGGTGAGTTCATGGGCACTTTCGAGTTCCCCATCTTGGCGAACAGCTTCCACCCAATTATTAACGATTGAGTCCAGTTTATTCAGTAACTCCTGAGAAAAATTCATTTTTAGGCAATTAACCTTTACTGTTTCCTTTTATGGGGGTTACACCCACATTGTTTGGCGCTCTCCATCTCTGCATCAGAGCGAACCGCTTCAATCCAATGCTTGACGATTGTGTCAAGCTTATTTAACAACTCTTGACTAAAATCCATAGTTGAGGTTTGCCGCCCAGTCAAAATCAATTAAGGTGAACCCATTATAAATCCAGTATAGGTCTAATTTCTGTCTTTAGGGGGTTGTAGGTGGAAGCCTGAAGATTTTATAAGAATTGTACGGTTTAGCCAGTTGATGTGCTGATGCCAATCAGTGATGGAGTCATGGTGATGAATTTTAAGATTATTAGAGAACTATTTCAGGAAACGATTCAAGAATGGCAAGAGGATAAAGCGTCACGTTTAGCCGCCGCCTTAGCCTATTACACAGTGTTTTCCTTAGCACCGCTGTTAATTATCGCGATCGCGATCGCAGGTTCTATTTTTGGTCCGGAAGCGGCGCGGGGGGAAATTGTCCAGCAAATTCAAGGGTTGGTTGGTACTGAGGGGGCTAAGGTGATTGAAACGGCAATTGAAAATGCTAATCAACCAAATATTAGCAATATTGCCTCCATTATCAGTATTATTGTTCTGCTTTTTGGTGCATCGGGAGTCTTCGCCCAACTTCAAGATGCCTTGAATACGGTTTGGGGAGTACAACCTAAACCGGGACGTCCAGTTAAAGGCTTTTTACAGAAACGGTTATTGTCCTTTTCTATTGTGCTGGGGGTTGGCTTTTTACTCTTAGTTTCCTTGATTATCAGTGCCGTCTTATCGGCGGTGATTAATTATGCCAGTGATTTACTCTTGGGAATGGAATTTCTTTGGTCACTTTTAAACTGGGGGCTTTCTCTGAGTGTAATCACGCTGCTATTTGCGATGATGTACAAGTTTCTTCCGGATGTTAAAATTAGCTGGAGTGATGTCTGGATTGGGGCGATTATCACCGCCATACTTTTCACAATTGGTAACTCTTTAATTGGCATGTATTTAGGGCGGGGTGGTTTTGCCTCAACCTATGGTGCAGCGGGTTCGTTAGTGGTTTTTCTCGCCTGGGTTTATTATTCAGCCCAAATCCTTTTTCTGGGGGCAGAATTTACTCAAGTTTATGCGAGAAAATTTGGGGCAGAAATCGTTCCCGATAAACATGCAATTCAACTCACTGAAGAAGCGCGGGCAAAACAAGGAATTGCTCGGACAGAAACCTTAAAAAAAGCCGCAGAAAATTCAGGCAATTCACCAAAATCTTCCGCGACAAAAAAGTCAGGTAATCCGGGGGCTAAAGCGTTGAAAGCCTACAATGATTTAGCCCGAAAAATGGGCTTAAATAAAAAAGAAAAGGAAAAGTAGGATTAAGCGGTTCGGCATTTAAACCTTAATGTCAATAAGAAATGGCAAAATCCTTACTCTAAGCGGCTTTCGGGGAAAATGCCTCCATTGAAGTGACGGCAAGTGGGGCAGAAGCATTAACGGTTTTTGCTGATAGTCTAGAGGAGGGTGGTGACGTAGCCGTCGTTATGGCTGACTACTTTATCTCAGGGAAGAGAGGAGATGAACGGGAGCATGTCAGGGACAGCACAGAACGTTCAAGTAGGTTGGGTAGAGGAACGAAACCCAACTGGCTCTCCCTGGAGTTGGGTTTCGTTCCTCAACCCAACCTACAAAGGTGACATGCTCCCAGATGAACTGCTGACGTGCATCTATCAACGTTCTCCCGCTACCCGGAAAACTATGCTCACCAGACAAGCTGATTGGGCGGGAGTGGTTATGGGATTAACTCGGTAAACTTATATCGTTATATCCGTAAACCTTAGGAAAGCATCGACTTACACCTAAGGGTGAAAGAAGCCCGGCGACGGTATCATCAAGACGAATAATTGACTCAAAAAACAGCACAACTGGATCAAATGAATCAGGGATTAAACCAAGCCGTATTAATTACCCAACTCCAAGAGAGTGAACATCGCCTAAAACAGCTTCTTGATGCTGTACCTATGGGTATTTTTGTGTCAGATGCTGATGGTAAACTTTACTATGTGAATCAAACCGGCGAGCAAGTTTTCGGTCAAGGAATGGTTGAGTCAATGGCGGCGGATCAATTAATGGAAACCTATCGGATTTATCAGGCGGGAACTGATCAAATTTATCCCCAGAATCGCCATCCCTTATGGCAAGCCTTACAAGGGAAACGGGTACGAGTGGATGATATGGAAATCTGTCGCCGCGATCGCACCATTCCCCTAGAAGCCTGGGGCGCCCCAATCTATGATCGTCAGGGAAATCTGACTCATGCGATCGCGGCGTTTGCTGATATCTCTCAACGTCAGCAGGCTGAGCGGGTTTTAGCCGATTATAATCAGAGTTTAGAACCACAAATTGCGGCACAGACACCGGGTAGTCGCGAGTGCAAACAAGCCGAAGCAACCCTGAAAATCCGCGCCCGCCAACAAGCCGCAATTGCTCAATTTGGACAAACTGCATTAGTGGAAACCGATGTATCTGAGCTAATGGATCAAGCCGTAACTCTGCTGGCTCAAACCTTGGAGGTAAACTATGCCAAAGTGTTACAACTTTTACCCGATGGGGAGACATTATTCCTAAAAGCTGCGGTAGGCTGGCAAGGGGAATTAGTGAGTCACGTCACAATTAGCACAGAAGGCTATATTCTACCCCACAATGAACCCGTTATTTTTGAAGATTTACGCACAGAGACTCGGTTTGGGGGTTCACGCCTGTTGCAGGATCAGGGGATAATTAGCGGTATTAGTGTGATTATTCCCGATCGCGCTCAACCCTTTGGAGTTTTGGGCGTATATACCTCACAACCCCGCCAATTTAATCAGGATGATGTTCACTTTCTCCAAGGAATTGCCTATATCCTAGCAACAGCCATTGATCGCCAACGAGCAGACATCGCCTTACGCCAAAGTGAAGCCAGAAATCAAGGGATTATCGATGCGATTCCTGATTTAATGTTTCGGCTCAAGGCTGATGGGATGATCACCGATTATATCGCTCCTGGGGATAGACTAGACTTAATTTACCCAACCTGCGATCGCATTGGTAGCAGCATCCACGACTGTCTGCCATCAGACGTAGCCCAAACCTGTCTGTACCATCTACATCAGGCGTTGCTAAGGGAAGAAACCCAAATTTATGAACAGCATCATTGGAGTAAGGGTAAGCTGCACTATGAAGAAGTGCGGGTTGTGGTAACTGGGGACAATGAAGCCCTATTTATTATCCGAGACATTAGTCAACGCAAGCAAGCTGAGGCACAAATTGCCTTGCAAGCCTCTCTACTGGATCAAGTCAGTAACGCTGTCATTGCCACAGATTTAGCCGGAACCATTATCTACACCAATCAATTTGCCCAGGGTTTATATCAACTCAACCCAGAAACCATACTCGGTCAATCCATTCTTGATGTTACCGTACTTCCCCAAGATCAATCCCTGGCGCAGGAAACTTTAGCGGGTGTTCAAGAAAATGGTTATTGGGAGGGGGAATTCACGGTTAAATGCCAAGACGGTAGCACCTTCCCGGTTTATGCCACCAATACCCTAATTCGAGATCACCAAGGAAATCCCATCGGCTATGTGGGTGTGAGTATTGATATTAGCACTCAAAAACAAGCGGAGGAACAACTGCGCCAAAGTAAACATTTTATCGAACAGATTGCGGCGGCTTCACCCTATTGCTTATATATTTATGATCTGATCGAAAATCGCAATATCTACAGCAATCAAGAAATTGCTACCATTTTGGGTTATACACCCGCACAAATTCAAGCCATGAGAGAGAATTTTATCTCCAGCCTACTGCACCCCGATGACTTCACTATCGTCTCAGAAAAATGGCAAAAGTTAGCGAATGCGGCGGATGGGGAAATTTTCGAGTTAGAGTATCGGATGCAGGATGCCCAAGGGAAATGGCATACTCTATGGGGGCGGGAGACTGTATTCGCTAGAACTCCAAATGGCACCGTTAAGCAGGTGATTGGTACGGCAATTGATATCACCGAACGCAAACAAGCAGAAGTTGGATTACGCAACAGTGAGCAACTCTACCGTACCATGGCAAAACATTTCCCCAATGGGGCAATTTTCTTGTTTGATCATAATTTACGTTATTTAGTCGCCGATGGTCAAGGGTTAGGTTCCTCAGGCTCAGGATATAGCCGAAATGTATTAGAAGGAAAAACCATTTGGGAGGCTTTATCCGACTCGGAATGTGCGATGGTTGAACCCCTGTATCGCAACGCTTTAGCAGGGATAGAACAAACTCTGGAAATCCCTTATGGGAATTGTATTCATCTGGTGCAAACTCGGGCAGTGCAAAATGATACTGGAGAAATTATTGCGGGTATGGTTGTCGTGCAGGATATTACAGAACGCAAACGAGCAGAGAAATCCCTGAGAGAACGAGAAGCGTTTTTACGCAGTATCTACGACGGAATTGAAGCGGCTGTCTTTATCGTTGATGTTCAAGAATTGGGTGAATTTCGCTATGTTAGCATTAACCCAGCCCATGAACGGATGTCAGGTCTTCTTTCCTCCCAAATAAGCGGTAAGACTCCCCAAGAAGCCTTCACTCCAGAAGTGGCACAGGCGGTGTCTGAACGGTATCATACCTGTGTTGAGGCGGGAGAACAGATTACCTATGAAGAATGTCGGCTGATTCAGGGACAAAAAACCTGGTGGATTACTAATTTAACCCCTCTGCGAGACAGCAACTGGCGAATTTACCGACTGATTGGTACTAGCTTTAATATTAGCGATCGCAAACAGGTTGAGAAAACTTTACAGTTGCAAGCCGCCGCGATGACAGCCGCTACCGATGGGATTGGGATTTTGAATCAGCAGGGGGAGTATGTCTCTCTTAACCAGGCGCACGCCCAAATCTTTGGCTATGATAACGCTACCCAACTCCTCGGTCAAAATTGGCAGGCGCTGTACGAGGCGAGGGAATATCAACGACTGCTAGAAGATTCTTTACCATTATTATCGCAGCAGGGATATTGTCGCACTGAAGCCCAAGGGTTACGCCGTGACGGGAGTACATTTCCCCATGAAGTCTCGATCACGTTATTACCCGGAGGAGAAACAATTTGTATTGTTCGCGACATTACTGAACGTAAGCAAGCCGAAGCTGCACTACGAGAAAGTCAGCATTTTGTTCAACGTATTGCCGAAGCCTCTCCTAATCTTTTATATATTTTCGATTTAACTGAACAACGCAATATCTACGCCAACCGGGAACTGGCAGCGTTTTTAGGGTATACTGCAGAACAAATTTATGCCATGGGTAAAAACATTCTACCTACCCTCATCCATCCAGAGGATTTAGCTCGATTACCCGCCTATTTCCAACAAATTCAAAATGCCGCCGATGGAGAAATCTTTGAAATCGAGTACCGAGTCAGAGATGCTAATGGAGAATGGCACACGCTTTTGGGTCGAGAAACCCCCTTTGCGAGAACCGCTGACGGTATGGTTACCCAGCTTTTGGGTACCGCCACAGACATCACCGAACGCCAACAGATAGAAGCCGCATTACAAGAGAGTGAACAGCGCTATGAGTTAGCAACTCGTGCGGCAAAGGTAGGAGTTTGGGAATGGAATCTACAGACTAATGAATTTTATATCGACCCCACAATTAAGGCAATTCTCGGTTACACCGAGGCAGAAATTGCCAATGATTTGAACCATTGGACAACCTATATTCATCCTGATGATCAGTCGGTTGTCCTCGCCGCCGCCGATGCACATTTAGCGGGAGTTTCTCCAGAGTACCGAGTTGAACATCGAATGCTGCACAAAGATGGCTCAATTCGTTGGATTATTGTGCGGGGACAAGCCATCCGAGATGCCCAAGGAAAGGGTATCCGCATGGTTGGTACGAATACTGATATCACCGAACGCAAATTAGCTGAAATCGCCTTACAAGAGGCAAAAGAAGCCGCCGATGCAGCTAACCGGGCAAAAAGCACATTCCTGGCAAATATGAGTCATGAATTGCGAAGTCCCCTCAACGCTATTTTGGGGTTTGCTCAACTGATGAGTAATAGTGTCACTCTTCCCCGCCAGTACCAAGACAATCTACGGATTATTCACAACAGTGGAGAACATTTACTGACACTAATTAACCAGGTTTTAGATTTATCTAAAATTGAGGCGGGACGCATTACCCTGAATGAAACCACATTTAACTTGCATCATCTGTTGCGTGAAGTTGAAGATATGTTTCGACTCAAGGCAGATGAAAATGGCTTACAATTGGCTTTTAACTGTGCGGCTGATGTTCCCCACACCATCCAAACCGATGAGATTAAGTTACGCCAAGTCTTAATTAATCTCCTGAGTAATGGGATTAAATTTACTTCAGCAGGAAGTGTGGTTGTGAATGTTGCCTCACAAAGGAGAAATGACCGAAGAGAGGTAGAAGGACATGAGAACAGTTTAGACAGAAAAATAACCCTTCATTTTGAAATCAAAGATACCGGATGCGGTATTGCGGCTGATGAATTAGAGAGTATCTTTGAAGCCTTTGTGCAAAGCCAAAGTGGAGTCCAATCCCAGAATGGAACAGGTTTAGGGCTGCCGATTACGCGCAAGTTTATTCAACTTATGGGCGGAGAAATCACGGTGAAAAGTCAAGTTAGACTGGGTACAACCTTTACATTTGATATTCAAGCCCAGGTAATCGATGTCACTCCCAGCACAGCCCAAACGACTCCCTGTCGCGTCATTGCCCTTGCACCCAATCAACCCCACTATCGGATTTTGATTGTGGATGATCAAGTGGAAAACCGTCAACTATTGATGCAATTGCTAAATCCCTTGGGCTTTGAACTCCAAGAGGCTAGTAATGGTAAAGAGGCGATTGAGATTTGGCATAATTGGCAACCTCATTTAATTTTAATGGATTTGCGGATGCCGGGAATGGATGGCTACGCTGTTACCCAAGAGATTCGACAGTGTAGAGACGCGCCATGGCGCGTCTCTCCATGGCGCGTCTGTTCCCCAATAATCATTGCCCTAAGTGCTAGTGTAATAGAAGAAGAACGGTTAAAAGCCTTAGAGGTGGGTTGCACGGATTTCATTGCTAAGCCGTTTCACGAATCGGATTTGTTTGCCGCCATACGCCAACATCTGAAAGTCAATTTTATCTGTGACGAGCCGGAAAAAAATACCGGGCAAACGGAGACAGTTGTCTTAACATCTGATGATTTGGCTATCCTGCCTATTGATTGGTTAGCATCGTTGCACCAAGCTACCCTTGAGGGAGATTTTGAGCAGATGTTAAGCTTGATTGATCAAATCCAGGCTCAGGATAATACTCTCGCCCATACTCTTGCTCACTTGGCTAAGAATTTCCAGTTTGAACGATTACTCGATTTAACCGAACCTTGGTCAACTATAACTGATAAATTATGAGTTAATGGAAAGGGAAGGGGGAAGGGAAAAAGATCGCTGTTCCCTGAATCCTTACCCCTAAATAAAAAATAAATGCAAAAAATGTCATCCAGCAGTCCCCTTTTAAAACAACTATCCCAATCACAAGCTATTGATCGCAATCCGCTGATAGTTACTCCCCAGACGCGGGTAACGGACGTTATTAATTCGCTCAATGAACTTCAGAGGAGTTATGCCTTAGTCGTCAAAGGAAAACGGTTAGTGGGTATTTTCACGGAACGGGATTTTGTCCGCATCGCTGCCCAGCAGATACCCCTGGAAAACTTAAGGATTCAAGCCGTGATGACTCCTGATCCGGTTACCGTTTCCGTTGACCAAGATCAAGGCGTTTTTTCGATTATTTCCCTGCTACGCCAGCATCATATTCGTCATTTGCCTGTAATCAATCAACAGAGCAAAATTATTGGAGTAATTACGCCTAAAACCATTCGAGAGGTTGTTCAACCGACTGACTTATTGAAGTTCAAACAAGTGGGGGATGTAATGACTTCTCAGGTGATTCAGAATGAAGCCACAGCGTCATTACTCGAAATTACTCAGCAAATAGTTACCCATCATAAAAGCTGCATCGTGATTACTGAAACTCAAAACGAAGCGGATATTGTTCCCGTAGGAATTATTACAGAACGGGATATTATTCAGTTTAAAAATAGGGGGATTGATTTCGCTAAGACTCCGGCGAAAGCAGTGATGAGTAATCCCCTAATCCCGATTAAAATTAGTGATTCAATGATGCTGGCAAATGAAATAATGAAATGCCACAAAATTCGCCGTTTAGTGGTTGTAGATGAAGCCGGAAGACTAGCCGGAATCATCACCCAAAGTACGATCATAGAAGCGCTAAACCCCCTAGAACTGTATGCTACGATTGAACTTCTGCGTAAACAAGTGGATGAGCGAACCCAGGAGTTAAGTCAACTCAATGAGCAATTGCAGCAAAAACTCTGCCAATATGGCAAGTTAGAAGCACAACTGCAACAAGCCAAAGACGAAGCCACCGCCGCTAACCAAGTTAAACGTGCCTTTTTAGCCAATTTAAACCATGAATTTAGAACACCACTCCACGCGATTCTCGGTTTTTCTCAACTGATGCACCGTTCAAAATCCCTCTCCCCCGAAGATCAGAAAAATTTAGGGATCATCTCTAGTGCTGGTAAGCATTTGCTCGAACTGCTGGAAAACTTGTTGGAATTAACCAAAATTCAGTCCACTCATATTCCGTACAATGAAGTTAATTTTGAGCTGTCTGAGGTGCTACCGAAGGTGCCTGCCTCCCCGGTAACCATTATCTTGACGCCAAAGGATCTGGCTGATTTACCCAGGGATTGGCAAACCTCGTTCCATCAAGCCACAATTGAAGGAGATTTTGATGTGATGCTGAGCCTGATCGAGGAAATTCGCGATCGCGATGAGTTCTTAGCCAATTCTCTCTCTACTTTAGCTCATGAATTTCAGTTTGAACGGCTATTAGCTTTGACCAAATCAACTACTGATGAACACGATGACTCTGGAGTCAATTCCTTTGTACAAAGGGACAATACTAGCGATTGATGATACCCCGGATAATTTGCACCTGTTAACCGAGATGTTAACTAAGCAAGGGTACAAAATCAGGATTATACCCAATGGTAAACTGGCGCTGAGATCTATTGCGAACAGTCCCCCCGATTTAATTTTACTGGATATTGTCATGCCGGACATGGATGGCTATCAAGTTTGTCAACAGTTGAAAGCCTCTGTGATCACCCAAAACATTCCGGTAATTTTTTTAAGTGGTTTGAATGAAACCTTTGATAAGGTGAAAGCCTTTGAAGTCGGTGGCGTCGATTACATTACTAAACCGTTTCAAGTGCAAGAAGTATTAGCCAGGGTTGAGAATCAATTACGCCTACAACGGTTACAACAGCAGCTAGCCCAACAAAATATCCAACTGCAACAAGAAATTCAGGAACGCCACCATGCAGAAATTGCTCTGAGTGAGAGTGAAAAAAAATATCGCCATCTGGTTGAAGCGTCACAAGACTTAATTTGGTCGGTTGATCGGTATGGGTTTTACACCTTTGTTAATCCGATTGTACAACACCTTTATGGGTATTCTCCAGAGGAAATGCTGGGACGTTCGTTTACCGATTTCCTGTCACCGGAACGCCTGGAACCGGATGTTAATCTTTTTAAGTGTTTACTTCAGGGACAGTCTGTGTTCCAATATGAAACCACCCATCTAACCAAAGCCGGGGAACCGATTCAATTATTGCTCAACGCGATCGCAGTGGTTGATGACCAAGGTCAAGTTGTCGGTGTAACGGGTACAGCCAGTGACATCACAGAACGTCAAAAAGCACAAGAAGCATTACGCTTAAGCGAAATCCGGTATCGAGAACTGGTAGAATTTCAGAAACAAGTCCTCGTCTGTCGCTGGAAACCGGATACCACCCTCACCTTTGTCAACCAGTCTTACTGTCGTTTTTTTGGCAAGTCTTCAGCTGAACTGATTGGCACAAAATATTTAGAATTACTGCCTGATTATATTCAAGACCAGATCAGGGATTTTGTCAAATCCCTAGTCAACCATGAATGTCCAGAAACCTCCGAACATATCATGATCTCTCATCAGGGTAAACTCCATTGGTTTAAGTGGACTGATCAACCGATTCTGGATGAACAAGGACATATTTTAGAAATTCAATCCTTTGGCATTGATATTACCACGCGCAAACAGGCGGAAGAAAAACTGCGCCTCTCGGAAGAAAATCTAGCTCAAGCTCAACGAATTGCCCACATTGGCAACTGGGAATTTGATGTTCTCACCAGTCAAATTATCTGGTCAGCCGAACTGTTTCGCATTTTTGGTCTGGAACCAAATCAAACAGAACCAACCTATCAACAACTCCTTGACTTTATTCATCCCGATGATCGTTCTCAATTTGAAGAAATCGTCAAGCAAGCCATTGAGCAAGGACTCTGCTACGAATTAGAGTTTCAGATTTTACCGATAAATCGGACGACAGTTCGGCATCTTGAGGTGAGAATTGAACCCATTTTTGATCAGCAGTATCGGATAATTAAACTCTTCGGAACGGCTTTAGATATCACCCAGCGCCAAAAAGCTGAAACCGCTTTGCGACAATCTGAAGCACGAGAACGAGAAAGAGCGCATCAACTCCAACGCACTCTCGAAGAATTAAAACGCACCCAATCCCAGCTTGTGCAAACGGCAAAAATGTCGAGTCTGGGGCAAATGATCGCGGGAATTGCTCACGAAATTAATAATCCAGTTTCTTTTATTTTTGGCAATATTACTATTGGTCGTCAATACTTTAACGATTTGATTCAGTTAATTAATCGCTATCAAGAAACTTATCCCAATCCCCCGGAAACCCTTGAAGAGATAGCAGAAGCCATTGACTTACAGTTTGTCAGAGAAGATTGGCATAAACTGCTCAATTCTATCCAAGAGGGGGCGGAGCGGATTCATCAGATTATTCTTTCCCTGAGAAACTTTTCTCGACTCGATGAAGCTGAACTGAAGTCGGTGGATATTCATCAAGGGATAGAAAGCACGCTGTTCATTTTACAGCATCGACTCAAAAAGCCCGGAAATCGACAGGAAATTCAGGTGATTAAAGAGTATGGTCAACTGCCCCAAGTAACCTGTTATGCGAATCAATTGAATCAGGTGTTTATGAATATACTGGCTAATGCTATCGACGCCATAGACAGTCACTCGTCACCGGGGGTGATTAGGATCAGCACCGAAGTAGCTGGTGCTAACCGAAAACGACCCCCGAAAAACGGAAGCCAGCAGACCGATATTGTGAAGATCTGCATTACTGACAACGGAATTGGCATCTCTGAGGAGGTGCAACCGCAAATTTTTGATCCGTTTTTTACGACAAAACCTGTAGGCAGTGGTACGGGTTTGGGCTTATCCATTAGCTACCAAATTATCGTTGAGAAACACCAGGGGCAACTCAGTTGTTTGTCTACTCCAGGGAAAGGAACAACATTCATGATCGAGATTCCGCTTAAACCGCGATCGCAACAGCCAAGAGAAATCTGCTTAAATGAAATGGATCTTGCGAAGTAAATTAGCTAGGGTTTGGGGTGTTCAGGTATCTATCTGTAGGTTGAAGAATTTATTGCATCTAATGATCTAAGCTAATAGAAGCTTAAACCAATAATTAAGCCGTCTGTTCAGGATTCAACCCCCTTTTAATTAAAAATCAGGATGAGTAGAGACGCGCCATGGCGCGTCTCTACAAAGGTTCGTTTGTCCTAATTGATGTGTCTACTGCTATAATTCGCTGATTGAATTAGTGGTCTAGAAATTGTTGACAATTTGGGATAATTATGCGTTTCAAAAATAGAAAAGAAGCAGGTCAAAGACTCGCCAGCGACCTCAAAGAGTATGCCAACCGCCCCGATGTGATTGTCCTGGCATTACCCCGTGGTGGTGTACCTGTGGCTTATGAAGTAGCGAGAGGACTTGATGCCCCTTTAGATGTTTGGTTGGTTCGCAAACTGGGTGTACCAGGTCAAGAAGAACTGGCAATGGGCGCGATCGCGAGTGGTGGAACCCGTATCTTAAACCAGGACGTCGTGCGATCGCTGCGGGTATCGGAGCAAGCGATTGAGCAAGTGGCGGCGAAAGAGCAAAAAGAATTAGAACGGCGGGAAAAGGCTTACCGAGGGGATCGTCCTCCCCTAGAATTGCGCGATCGCACTGTACTTTTGGTGGATGACGGTTTAGCCACAGGGGCATCGATGCACGCCGCTGCCGTTGCCTTGCGACAGCATGACCCGAAAAAAATCATTGCTGCTGTCCCCGTTGCTGCGCCAGAAACCTGCCAGGATGTTCAAGTCGAGGTAGACGAAATTATCTGCAGTGAAACACCCCAACCGTTCTACGCAGTAGGTCTATGGTACGACAACTTTGACCAAACCACTGACCAAGAAGTGCGTGACTTAATGGAGCGCTCAGCCAGTCAACAAATAGCTGGTTCAACTCGATGATTAGGAGGACTTAGATTATGCCTACCAAAACTCAACTTACTGATGCTGTGCGTCAAGCCGCACATCCTATTTCCGGGACATCATCAGACTATGAGGCACTACTCGATCAGATTGGTGATGCTCGTTTTGTCCTCATCGGCGAAGCATCCCACGGCACCCACGAATTTTATCAACAACGAGCCCAAATCACCAAACGGCTGATCCAAGAAAAGGGATTCACCGCCGTCGCTGTTGAAGCCGATTGGCCCGATGCTTATCGGATTAATCGCTATGTTCGAGGTGTTAGTGATGATTCAGATGGTATCGACGCCTTAGCAGATTTCCAACGCTTCCCCACTTGGATGTGGCGCAACACAGATGTGTTAAATTTTGTCGGTTGGCTGCGAGAGTATAATGATGCCTTACCGAAGGATGCCACAAAAGCAGGCTTTTATGGGCTAGATCTGTACAGCTTATATACTTCAATTGAAGCCGTTCTCAAGTATTTAGATACAGTTGATCCAGAAGCCTCCGCCCATGCGCGTTACCGTTACTCCTGTTTCGATCACTTTGGCGAAGATACCCAAAGCTATGGGTACGCCACCAGTTTTGGTAGGGGTGAACCCTGTGAAAATGAGGTGGTTGATCAACTGGTGGAATTACAACGCCGTGCGGCGGATTATGCACAACGAGATGGGCGTATTCCAGAGGATGAGTTCTTCTATGCCGAACAGAATGCCCGGTTGATTAAGAACGCCGAACAATACTATCGTTCCATGTTTCGGGGTCGGATTTCTTCGTGGAATTTACGCGATCGCCACATGGCGGAAACCCTGAACCAATTAGTGACTCACTTTGAGCAACAGGGTCAACCCACGAAGGTTGTGGTTTGGGAACATAACTCCCACCTCGGCGACGCCAGAGCCACCGATATGGGCGCGGCTGGGGAACTTAATGTCGGTCAATTGGTACGTCAGCAATATGAGGGCGATGCCTTCTTAATTGGCTTTAGTACCTACACCGGAACCGTTACCGCCGCATCCAATTGGGGTGCATCGGCACAACGCAAGCAAGTGCGTCGGGCATTACCGGAAAGTTATGAAGCCTTGTTTTATCAGACCGGACAGCCGCGTTTTTGGCTAAACTTAAAGGAGCAAAACCCCGCCGTGCAAGGGTTACATCAGCCTCGTTTAGAACGTGCGATCGGCGTGATTTATCTGCCCGAAACTGAGCGCATCAGCCATTATTTCCAGGCGCGATTACCGGAACAGTTTGATGCGATGATCCATTTTGACGAGACTCGCGCCGTCGAACCCTTAGAACGCACCCCTGAATGGGATCGAGGTGAAGTACCTGAAACCTTCCCTATGGGCGTGTGATTTTAGCCCGGATGGGTAAGTCTTCCCGATTAAAAAGGGCACGATGATATCGTGCCCCTACCTAATCAATTATCCCTGGATTATCGTAGGGGCTCTTTCATTGCCATGCCCTGTTAATATCGTGCGCCCACAGGTTGACGTGTCTGGCGAATGGAAAAGGATACGATAATATTCTGTCTTCCCGATTGAAAAGGGCACAATGATATCCTGTCTTCCCGATTAAAAAGGGCACGATGGTATCGTGCCCCTACAAGAATAATGTGTCTGGCAAATATAAACGGATATGATGATATCTTATCCCTACCTAATCAATTATCCCTGGATTATCGTAGGGGCTCTTTCATTGCCATGCCCTGTTAATATCGTGCTGTATCTTGTTAGGATAAAAACAATTAACAATTCGCGATCGCCCTCGATCCATGTCATACAACCCTGACAAACACCACCGCCGTTCTATTCGTCTCAAAGGGTACGATTACACTCAACCTGGGGCTTATTATATTACGATCTGTACCAAAGCGCGGCAATGTTTATTTGGTGATGTGGTGAAGGGGAAAATGCGATTGAATTCCTTGGGATATATCGCCTTTAATTACTGGCAAGCTATTCCTGATCATTTTACTCATATTCAATTAGATGTCTTTGTGGTTATGCCGAATCATTTACATGGTATTTTAGTGATTTGTGACACCCCAATTCCAGCACAACCGGGCGATAATCAGACAACTGAAACATTTAGCAAACCAGTGCGCGGTTCGATTCCTACGGTGATTCGTACCTATAAAGCGGCTGTCACCAAACAAATTAATCTCCTCGGCAATACAACACATACATCCTTAATCTGGCAACGTAATTTTTACGAACACATCAACCGAGATGAAAAATCGTTAGAGACTATCCGACGCTATATTAAAGAAAATCCTGGGCGTTGGGCAGAAGATCCAGAAAACCCCCAGCATTATCCCAAAAATCAGAATATTCTAATTGATCTTCCCTTTTAAGGGACACGGCAATTTTAACAGGCACGGCATTGCCGTATCCCTACATTTAACCGCCCAATTTCTTGATAAAGGTTAATGGCACTGAAACTTTGCGGTTTTAGATCGCCGAAACCCTTGATATACCGTAGGGTGGGCACTGCCCACCACCATGCCAGTCAGTACCATTCGTGCAGTCGGCGCTAAAGCGCAACGACAAACCTGATTTTGAGGTAAGGTTAGAAATCAGATGGCAATGGGAGAGCAATAGGCAAAGGACGTTCTGATGAAGCTCATAAACTCGGTGACTTTGACATTCCTATCGTTAAGCGCAGTTGTCTTTTCGACAATCCTATTGTCTGTTGGCGTTATCCAGCCTCAAGCCATCGCCCAAGATGCGTTACTATCTCAAGTGCTTTCCGATACCGAGGAACAAGAGTTGGAACGGTTGCGACAGCAGCGGCGTATCCAAGAACAAGTACAGGCGGAGGCAAATCGCGCCTTTAGTCGCACCACCACCTTGTTTAATGTCCTCCTAGCCGTCTTAGCGCTGCTGTTAATTGCGGCGATTGTTGGCTTATTCCTGTTGCGACGGGCGGTAATTCGCGAGGTGGCGGATTTGGTGAGAGCGCATCTGAATGAATTAACCAACTTGGAAGGGAAAATTAACCAGGCGAATCAACAGGTACAAGCGATTCTGGAACGTACCGAAGATTTAGCTAATGATTTAAATAGAGAAGCCGATGACTTTTACGAAGATATTAGCATGAAGCAAAAAGAGTCATCCCAGCTTCTGAGTGAACTATCGGAATCTCAACAACAAGCACTGCGGGATTTAAACACCCATATTAAAGACGCCCAAAAAGCTCTGGCTCAAACCGATGAAGAGTTTTCCCACCATTTATCCCAACTGCGTTCTCACGTTGAATCGGAACAAACCAATACACTGGAGAACCTGAAACAATTAACCGCCCAGTTTACGCCGGAACTGGCGAAACTGCAACAGGATACCCACGCCGAAAAAGATCGGGTTGTGGAAAACCTGAAAAACTCAGAAACGGCGTTTAGCAATCAACTGGCGGAACTCTTTAACCACGCCCAAAGCCAACGGGATGGAATTCTCCAGAGTTTAGAACAACTCAGTGCCGAATTTGCCCCGGAACTCTCCAAACTGCAACAGGCGGCTCAAGGGGAAAAAGCGGCGATTATCCAGCGCTTACAAAAAACAGAAACGGAGTTTGGCAAGCAATTAACTCAACTGCAAAACGAGGCACAAAAACAACGGGATAGGATTCTCCAGAACTTAGAAAAACTCCAGAAGGAGTTTACACCCCAGCTTGACCAAGTGAAAGGGTCACTAAACGAACAAAAAGCGACAATTTTACAGAACTTGCAACAGGCGGAAACGGAGTTTAAACAGCAATTAACCCAACTGCAAACCACCACGAAAAAAGAACGGGAGAGTATTCTAGAGAATTTGCAACGCCTCGCCTCAGAGTTCTCACCCCAATTGACAGAGATTAAAACGGAAGCGGAACAAAAGGCGCAACAGCAGCAAGGGAAAGCCTTTGCAGATGTGGAACGCTTACGCCAAGAAGTTACGCGCCACCTGGAACAATCCCAATCGCAAATTCAAGGAGAGATTGATCAAACCTTGGGGAATTTGAAAAAATTGGAGCAGGAGGTAACCCGTCAGCTTTCAACCACTCAATCGGGAGTACAAGAAAACCGCGCTCAAACCCTGCAAAGTTTGAGTCAAATCCAAAGCGAGTTTACTAATCAATTTTCTCAATTCCAGTCGGCGATTCAAGAGCGAAAAGATCAGGCGTTCCAAAGCCTGGAAAAATTGGAGTCTATGTTAGGCGATGAGTTAACCGATATTCAAAGCGATGCTCAACGGCAAAAACAGGAAATATTGCAAAAATTAGCAGAGATTACGCCCACGGAAATTGCCGAATCTGCCTTATCTGATGTACTGCAACAAATCCAACCCCTGACGGAACAACTGGAACGATTGAATGAGAATCATCCTGAGTTTTTCTTGAATGTCAAGGACTATATTAATCAAGGGAATAATTTATTTGCTCAAGGTGACTATGAAGAGGCGATCGCACGGTATGATCAAGCCCTAGAACTACAACCCGATAACGCGAATCTATGGCATCAGCGCGGTGTCGCCTTATGGGAATTAAAACGCTACCAAGACGCGATCGCATCCTTGGATCGGGGATTGGAACTCGCCCCAGAAGCCACCGATACCTTGTATTATAGAGGGTTAGCTTTACGGGAATTACAGCGCTTTGAAGGGGCGTTAGTGACGTTCAATAAGGTGATTCAAATCCAGCCTGATGATTACAAAGCATGGCTAAATCGGGGAATGATGCTAGGGAGATTGAAACGCCGGGAGGATGCGATCGCATCCTTTGAGCAGGCGTTGGAAATCAAACCCGATTACCATGAAGCTTGGGTAAATCGGGGAGTGGTACTCGGCGCACTGCAACAACACCAAGAGGCGTTTAATTCCTTTGATCAAGCGGTACAAGTGCAACCGGATGATGGCGTGGCTTGGTTTAATCGCGGCTTAGCTTTGGCGGTATTGGAACGGTATGAGGAGGCGGTAACGTCTTTTGAAAAGGCGATTGAACTCAAACCAGATTCCCATAAAGCTTGGACATACAAAGGGAATATGTTACTCAAGTTAAAACGCAATCAAGAAGCGTTAGAAAGTTATGATCAGGCATTAGCCATTCAACCCGATTATGCCCCAGCTTTTTATCAGAAAGCTATCGGCTATGCTCAACAACATCAGGTTCACTTCAGTATCGATAACCTAGAAAAAGCCATCGCCCTCAATCCCGCGTATCGTGAGGAAGCCAGAACAGATTTAGACTTGGACGCGATCGCAGAGGATGATCGCTTCTGGAGGTTGATTGAACAATGAAACGTATAACTGTAGGAGCGGGTTTAACCACAATTGTAGGGGCGGGTTTAGGAACTAGCGGTAGCTTCTTACCAATCACTGCTCAACAAAACCCGCCCTGATTTATCAATCTAACAAATGACCAATGACGAATGACTAATGACAAAACTATGACACCCGAACAAAAAAAAGAAATCACCGAATTACGCGATCGCAACTTAACCCCGAAACAAATTGCTCGCAAACTAGGATTACGGGCGACTGAAGTCACCGCCTACATCAAAGAACAGGCGGAAGAAACCAAACTTGCCCGTGTTGCATCAGGAGAATTAGATCCAGTTTTTGAATGCTTCGTCAACGCCAGTTGTGCTGAGTATTATCTTCATGACAATACTGAACCCGTCCAAGAAACCGAAGACAATATCGACCGAGGTTTAGCCTTAGTCTGTATTACCCGCAAACCCAAATATGACCGATTCACCGTTTGTACTTACCTGTTAGACGTATGGTGTCTCGGTGTCAAAGATACCATGGGTCCGCGTCAACTGAATTCAGTTGAATATAAACAGATGTTAGACTATGCCTATCGCGGCTTTCCCGAAGGACATCAAAAAATCACCCTAGAACAAGCCCAATCCCTAGTTTATAGTGCAGTAGACTATGCCGAACAATTAGGATTTCAACCCCATCGAGATTTTAAGCGATCGCGACAGCATTTAGGTAAGTGGAGTGGTCAACCCAAAATTCAATTGGGTCGCAATGGCAAACCCTTTTATATTAGCGGTCCCTACGATAATTCAGAAATGATTATCAACATCTTGAACAAAAATGTCGGTGAGGGTAACTATGATTACATGACCAAGTTATTTGATGATTCTGATAACTCTGAGTCATTGACTGAATCATTGTTACCTAAATCTTTGTTAAAGGAGCTTTTATAAAATACAGAATCGATAGACGTTGTATTAAACCCTAAAACGTGAATCACTACTTTGCCACAGTAGCCCGTGGATTAGAACCCATTGCGGCGCAAGAACTTGAACGCCTGGGGGCGCAGGAAGTGCATCCAGATTTTGCGGGCGTACATTTTCAGGGCGATACATCATTAATGTATCGAGTGAATCTGTGGGCGAGAACAATTTTCCGGGTACTCGTCGTTATCGCCGAATTTCCTTGTGCAAATGCTAAACAACTTTACCAGGGGGTACAAAGCATTCCTTGGGCGCAATACCTGAAACCGCAGCAAACCTTAGCCGTGAATGCGACAGGAAAGAATAACCAGCTTAACCATAGCCACTTTACCGCCCTGCAGGTGAAAAACGCAATCGTCGATCAACAGCGTAGCCAGTTTAGTAAAAGGTCTAGTATAAACATAGAAAAGCCTGACCTTTTCGTCAATGTTCACATTCATCAAACCCGTTGTATTCTCAGTTTAGATAGTTCAGGAACTAGTCTACATCGACGCGGATATAGACCCGCCATGGGACTTGCTCCCCTGAAAGAAACCTTAGCCGCCGCACTCTTAGAATTAGCAGAATGGCATCCGAATTTGCCTTTATTAGACCCAATGTGTGGTTCTGGAACGCTACCCCTAGAAGCCAGCTTAATCAGCTTAAATATTGCCCCTGGCTTATTTCGAGAACAGTTTGGATTTGAGCGGTGGTTAGATTTTAATCCCACCCTTTGGCAACAACTCCTCAAAGAGGCAAAAGCCTGTCAGCACCAGGAATTAGCTGCACCGATTACGGGGTGCGATCGCGACGAGGATATCCTTAACCAAGCCCGGAGTAATGCCCAACACTGTAGCATTCTAAACCACATCACCTTTATCCAACAAGACCTTTCCCAGCTAGAACCCCCAGCCGATAGCGGGATAATTATCTGCAATCCTCCCTATGGAGAACGTTTAGGGAATCCTCAAGAACTGGGAGATTTATATAAATTACTAGGGGATATCTTTAAACAACGCTTTAAAGGATGGACAGCATTTATTTTAACAGGAAATAAGCAGTTGGCAAAGCGCGTAGGACTAAAACCATCCCGTAGAATTCCCGTATATAACGGTTCTATTCCTTGCACCTTTTTAAAATATGAACTGTATTAATACTAAGTTCCATTAACCCGCCTTAGGTTAAAACCCAAGGAACCAAAAGCTAAAGTCGTCTAAAGACGACTAACCTAGTATTTCCAACAATTTCAAAACACTTACAACCCCTCTGCGAACCTCTGCGCGAACCTCTGCGTCTCTCTGCGTTAAAAAAAATATCATTCCGATGCTGAAATTTAACCCAAACCATTCAACTCTAAACCCTGCGCTAATTGCTGCACAATAAACAACCCTGCTTGAGAATTACCCGTCTCATCTAACGCCGGAGAATAACAAGCGATCGCACCCTGAGAGGGTACGATAGAAACCATCGCCCCACTTACCCCTGACTTGGTTGGCAATCCTACCTCTACCGCAAAGCGACTGGAGGCTTGATACAATCCACAGGTGATCAGAATGTCGTTGACGATATGGCGGTGTTGAGGTGATATCATGCTCGTATCCTGCGCCAGCAGCATCCCCAGTTGAGCTAAATCCCTCACCGTTCCCGATAAACAACAGACGTGATTGTAGGTATCCAGGGCGATTTCTGGGTGATCCAGATAACCAGAGGCGGCTAATAAATTCGCGATCGCGTGGTTCCGTTCATTGGGGAGAGAACGCACCGATTGTAACATAGCCTCATCTAAAAATAACCCAGACTGCGATCGCTGATTCAGCCACTGGCGCAGGGTTTCACAACGAGACGCTGCATCCTTACCCAGTAAACGCCCAGCGAGTGCGATCGCACCACTATTAATCATTGGGTTGCGTGGCTTTCCCCCATCAGCTTGCAGTTGGGCTAAGGAATTGAATGGCTGATCAGACGATTCCATCCCCACCTGAGAAAATACTGCCTCTATCCCCAATTGTTCCAGCAAAAATAGCAGTACAAACGGCTTAATCACACTCATCAACGGAAAAGAACGACGGATATCACCCGCCGCCACCCCCTTACCCTGAATCCTCTGTACCTGCACCGCCACCCAACTTGGATTTGCCTGTGCCAGATACGGGATATAGGTGGGTAGTTGTCCCCCTTGACATTGTACTTTTGCCTGAACGATTAAGGGATTGAGTTGATCCTGAGTCAGTGCGGATAGTCTCAGTAAAGATTGATGACGATGCGGATTATTCCAGTCACTGATAGGGTGAGACATCTTATTTTTTTCAGTCATGCTATCCCCAATTCAACTTAGATTGATCAAGATTTTTCCTTTTTTCCAGGTGAGTGACTCATATAGCAAAAGGCATAAGGCATAAGGCAGATGAGTTCTTGCTGATACCTACTGTTGTCGGCTCTCAATCTGTACCTTTATGGCGATAGTTATAATACCAAAATATCCTTATTGATAGATGTTCTAACTCCTAGGTTTGACCGATAATGATTAACTCAATAGGCAAATATAATAGGAGTTCAACAGAATATGGGTTGGTTAAAACGACTATTTGGCATGGATAAGCCAAAAGAAGCAAAGGTAAATCCTCCAACACAACAGCAGCCTACATCTGTAGCCAGTCGCCCCAAAACCGCTCAAGCTCCAGCAACGACTAAACTTTCCACCACTCCTCCAGAACGTCTTGGTTTAAATGGAGAATATGACCAAAGTGGTTTAGCGAAGCGGGTAGCTTTAGCCTTTGATGAAGACCCTGATCTAGATGACATCAATACTCTTTATCTTAGCGTCCGGAGAAGACCCTCGCTTTTAGCGATGGGATGAATCCGGACAATCTTGGCTTTGAACGTAGACTTTTAGCTGTTCAATGGTAACACCGCCACAACTAGCGACAAAATAAGCGCCTGTCCATAAAACAC
>NZ_JAVJZI010000193.1:0-34709 GCF_040223135.1 Coleofasciculus sp. G3-WIS-01 | reverse complement strand
ATATCCACACTGCTGACACACAAAAGTTAGACCCTTGTTAGGTCTATTTTCTTTAGATGTGTGACCGCAATGCGGACAAGCCTGAGAGGTGTAATGAGCATCTACTTTCACAGCTAAACTTCCAGACAACACAGCTTTGTAATCAATGAAGCCGTGCAATTCGGCAAATGACCAATGAGCCTTGTTCCTGTTGGCTCTACGCTGCTTCTTCGACGCTTTCTTCCCTGTTTTCTTGGGTCTTGTCCGTTCTCGAATGTGGGTCAGATTCTCTAGTCCAATTAGCGTACCAACTGTTACAACTTGTTTAGCAATACAGTGATTCGTGTCAGCGATAAACCGTCTCTCCCGTCCAGACAATGCAACCAATCTACGAGTTGCACTACGGGTGCCTTTACGCTGCAAAGACTTTCTCGCTCTAACATAACGAGAAGCTTTGTGTCTCACCTGAGAGCCGCTGAAAAACTGAGTCTTATTGCGAGTATCTGCTGCAACAGCAATATAGCGTTGCCCAACATCTACACCCATAACTCGGTTAATATCATTTGGCATCAGCTCATGGGCTTCCACTTCCATACTCACTAGCAAGTAGTAAGTTTTGGTGGGTTTTGAGTACCAAAGTTTTGCTGCTCCAATTTTGGCTACTCCAGAGCTAATCATTTCCAAATTCTTGGAGTAGCATTGGTAATTTACCTTGATTCGACCATCCAATGTGATGACACTTACTTTCTGGTCTTTGACAAATGAGTAGTCACGTTGATAGTTCAATGTGCAGGTACGAGAAACGTATTTAGGTGGTTTATCTAAGCCTTTATATCGCTTTTTAGTACGACCTGCCTTAATCGCCTCCTCATTCTTTTTTAGCTTTGTCCGCAATGACTTGTATGTTGCCCCAACTTGACGAGGAACGTTGCAAGCCATTTGTGATGGAAGCTTAAATTGCTCTCGCAACGTATAATAAACTTCCTTCTGGATTTTGGTGCCGTTGTAGGTTTTGCCCAGATCAAAGGCAACAGCAGACGTGTAATTTAGGGCGTCCCTGTACGCCAAAGAAGTAACCCGGAGCTGTTCTTTTTGCTCCTGGGTGACTTCTAGTTTTAATTTGGCGGTTAGGGTTTGCAACATACTTGTTTCACGAAGTGAGTTTATAATAGCATTGTCGTGAAACAAACACAAGTGCTTGGACAGCTCCGTACCTACGCTACCTACGCTGTCCCGCCATTCCTCCCCCACCTACGCATTGTGGGCTGGACGCCCACTCGCTTTGAGGAGGGGGAATCCTGGCGTTTTAGTTGAACAAAACTCGCCTGCATTCTCCCACCTCACTTTCGTAGGTGGGGGTTAAGGCGAGGCAACGTCCCATAGCCCATAAAGTGTTAGAATATCGAAATATTGAGCGGTACGGTAAAGGACGGAAAAATTCCGAGTAATCCGGAGACACGACCTCTCAAAGTAAGGTAAAACAGCCTGTAAATCCTGTGTGGTCGGTTTATACACGTCAGACCCTAGGTAAAAGTTTTTCTTAGCCCCATAGCGGAAACGACTTGGGGGTGTTTACGGGCAAAAGTTCCCGTAACACGGCGAGAATGCCGCCTGTCGCGAGGGATAAACCCTTGTAATTAAGACACCCACACCTCGCGATTCAGGTGGGGGAGCATTCATGAGTTAAGAAGGTTGCTCTACCCAGCTCGAGGAGATACTGTGCTGCTATCAAAAGGCTTTGAAATTGAGATGTATACTGGCACTCCCCAAGGGGAAATTGTCGGTCTTTCTGATCAGATTGTGGCATCCTTGGATGGATTCATGCGGGAACCCGACAGCCGCAATGTCGAATATACCACCGCTCCTCTATGCTGCTATGACCGCCTTTTATGTGCATTGGTACGCCCGCGTCAGCAACTACGTGCTTATCTGAAAACCCTGGGAAACTACACCCTAATTCCCGGAAGTACCCTTTCTCTAGGGAGGAGCGATCGCTTCTACCGCTCTGACCCGCAAAACCCTTATCATGACTACATTGAGCAAACCTACGGTAGTAATGTTGTCACCGCCAGTGTTCATATCAATGTGGGCATCTCTGACCCAGAACGGCTGATGCAAGCCTGCCGTCTGGTACGGGTAGAAGCCCCCTTATACCTGGCGTTAAGCGCATCGTCTCCCTTTCTCGACGGAAAAGCGACAGGGTATCACTCCACTCGCTGGGGGATTTTTCCCCAAACCCCTTCTCAGGTTCCCCTCTTTGAAAGCCATGCTCACTTTATTGAGTGGACACAAGCCCAACTGGCGGCGGGAACGATGTGTAACGTGCGCCATCTTTGGTCATCGGTTCGACCTAATGGCAATCGACGCCCTTATGATTTAAATCGTCTGGAGTTGAGAATTTGTGATTTAATCGTTGATCCGATTGCCTTGCTTGCGGTAACAGCCTTACTGGAAGCCCGTTTGACCCAGCTTTTAAATGATCCGAGTCTTGACCCTCTCTACGGAAGTCAAGGATCGACTCGCACGGCTGAGTTAGTCGCCCTCACCGCAGCGAATGAAATGGCGGTTGCCCGTTCGAGTTTGGATGCCCAACTCACCCATTGGCAGGATGGCAGAATGATTTCGGCAAGGGAATGGATTGATGAACTGTATCAAGAGGTTTTACCCATTGCCAAAGCAAAAGGCTTCAGTTGCTTCCTCTCGCCCCTGAAAAAGATTCTCCGCCAAGGGAATACAGCAGAGCAGTGGTTACAACTTCAATCTGTTGGCTTTGACACTCAGCAAATTCTCAACAGAGCCATTCAAGACATGGCGGAACAAGAAAAAGAACTTGAAGACAAGTTATGTCAAGCTTTGGTAGCTTAGTAAGTAGGAGGGATGATTTGTCAAGAGTGATCGGGCTAAAAATTAAAATATCTAATCAGCTTCTTCCCAAAACTTGATATTAAAAAAACATATAATATCAAGATTTCAAATGGGTCTGAGCCAATTCAGGCAAAATCCATGAACGTTTAGGGTAGAACTGAAAAGAGGTTTGAGTTTTTATGCTGAGGGTTGTCTTAGTTTATCCCCAAATTCCGCCCAATACGGGCAATGTCGCCCGTACCTGTGCCGCCACAGATACGGAGTTGCACCTCGTCGGACCCTTGGGGTTTGAAATTAGCGATCGCTACCTCAAACGAGCAGGACTTGACTATTGGCCCTATGTCAAGTTGCACTACCACCAAACGTGGGAGGTATTTAGTCAGGTTTACCAACAGCTGGGAGGGCGATGGATTGGTTTCAGCACTTCTGGGCAATACAGTTATGTTCAATTTCCATTTCAACCCAATGACTGGCTTTTATTTGGCAGCGAAACCCAAGGGCTGCCCCAGTCAGTTTTAAGGCGTTGTGACGCAACTGTGTTTATTCCCATGACACAACCTGGTGTTCGCAGTTTGAATCTTTCCGTCAGCGCTGCTTTGGGTTTATTTGAAGCACGGCGTCAACTGGGATACCTGATCAGTGAAAGAACATTGCCTGATAACGTTTAAGTATTTAAAGCAATAAAATTAGACCTTCCGCAGGTGCTAATTCCGGAAACTTGGCTCTACCTGAAGCGTTGAACTGTAAGACAGAATACTACATGTATGGACATTGGCGTATATATAAATTTATTTAATCTGATCAAGATTTAATGAAAATTAATTAAAATTTAACAAGTTCCACCTTTGTACAGAGGGCATTTTCTTCATTTATCTCTGTCAAAAAATTAATGGCGCTGAATTCAGCTATCTAGAATACGGAAAATCCACTCCTTTGATAAGAAATTTATATAAAAAAGATTCCCGCCCAATCGAGGCGGATTGATAGATTTTAATCATCCCAAGCGGGTTGATCCCAGGTAGCCCAAAGCCAAGACCCGCAAGAGAAAGCGCCGTTTTATCCGATGTGACGTTATCGATAACAGCGTTTCTACCCCAGGCAAGCTTGGGTAGACTGTACGGTTGTTCTTTACCAAAAATTCACGTAAAGTGCCGTCTGTAATCGTTAACTGCTAAACTATCGGTTGCTAGACTATGAGCTTGAGCTCTATTCAGTTGCTAAATTCTGCGATCACCGGATATTCTGGAAGGCTAACTAACACCAAACCCGCTTATGAGGAAAGGAAAGCAGGGCTAGCCCTCTTCCGGAGAAAAGCCTGTCAAGTCTGTATGTTCTATGCACAGGTTCTTGGCAAAAACCGCCCGACTATCAACCGCGTCTTTTAGAGAGTTAAGTATCAAACTCAACTATATTGTTCTAGAGACAGCGAGTTATGGCTTCATGAAGGGTGAATCGAGCGGTGATCGTCAACAACGAGAAATTTATCCAGTCAGATGAGCTTGTCTAAATCAAAAAAGCAGGGTACTCTTGCCTAAGTATGTTTACTGTCCGTGATCTAAATCACATTTTTGGGTGAGAACCCTCATTGACTGGGAAAAATCATTTTAGGAACTGTTAAGTGCTCGTCACACACTAGGAGGTCGTTTTTGAAACGGACATTTACGCAGAAGGTTAAACAGGTTCCTTCGTGTGCAGCCAACTCCGCCCACTCCTTTGAGGCGTTATTGAAGCTTTCTGAGGAGAAGCCGTCAGTCGGCGCAACGATTCCGACCGAAGGCAACCGCAGAGCTCGGACTTCTGCTGCCATGATTGGGTTGGCAATTTCCATGGGAGCTTCCAGCTTGTTGTTACCGCAACAAAGTGATGAAGCCCTAGCCGTTGAACCCATTGCCTCTGAGCCAACGCTGACAACTCTGCCTGTTGGCGTGAGTTCGCCTGCGTCTGTGCCAACAGAAAGCGAACCAGACGTTGCCACACTCTCGAAACCGCCGCAAGCTAAACCTGCCCCCGCCCCAGCCCCATCGCCAGCCCTCTCCACACCTGTGGTGAAACACAAGGTACAGGAAGGACAAACGCTATGGGAGGTCTCGCAAACGTACCAGGTAGCTCCAGAAGCGATCGCGGCGTCGAATCCTGTCCAACCCAATGCCAATCTGTCAGTTGGACAGCAGCTAAAAATCCCGACAGTGAACGGTATCGTTCACGAGGCTAAACCGGGTGAAACCGTCGAATCCGTATCCAAATCTTACGGTGTCGAGCCAAACCGGTTACGGAACTCGGGCGGGGTATCCACCGCCGGTCAGCTTAAAACCGGTGAATCGGTCATCGTTCCCGGTCAAGTCGATGACCTGCTCAAAGCGAGACAAAACGTTGCTCTTGATGATTTAAAACACAAACGGAACCGCTTAAATAGCACTCTGGCGGAGTTGAGTTCTGAGGAGTCCATCAACCAATCAACAACAGCAGCAACGCCATCAGCGTCAGCAACCCCTTTCCCGAAGGCAGAACGGAGACCCGATACCCCAGCGTCAACCACGACGAATCCCAGCACTCCGATTGGTATCCCGGTTCCTACTCCGGAAATTGCGGCATCGCCGACTGTAGAATCAAAGTCGGTCTATCAACCTCAATCTCCCGTAGTTATTCCCGTTCCTACACCAGAAATTGCCGCATCACCGACGGTGGAGTCCCTAGGAGTCAATCCGTACCAGTCACCTGTGGTGATTCCGGTGCCCACTCCGAACCGAGAAGCCGCATCAAGTTCACAATCAAGAACTCTCAGCCTCTCTGAGTCTTCCGTGGTGATTCCGGTTCCCACTCCAGATACAGCGGCGTCTCTGGCTGTGGAGGAAAATACACCGAAGCCATCACCATCATCGGTGGTGATTCCGGTTCCCACCCCAAGTCCAGCCCATTTGACCTCACAAGAGCCATCGGAAGACCAAAAACCGATCACCTTCCCCAATACAAGGCTCGAACCCGTCACAACGCCAGAAATCACGGCTCAACCCCCAACACCGCAGCCAGTGGTGATGGAAACGGTGGTGGCGAATAGAGCGGCGACGAGTACTTACGAGGTAAAACCTGGAGATACGATAGACGCGATCGCTCGTCGCTATGGTTTATCCCGTTCTGAATTAATTCAAGCGAACGGCTTAAATAATCCCAACCTGATTCGAGTCAATCAACAGCTCACAATTCCCACGACGCCATCGGCTGAGTCATCCGAGCAAAGAGTAACGTTTTTACCGGGTATTAAAGAGCAATCAAACAATTTTGTTACTCCCTCCGCACCAGTCGAGGTGGAAGCACCCAGAGTCGTTGTTCCGACCACAACAACGTCCACCTCACCAATTATCCCAACAGCACCAACATTTCAACCCCCAACCGCTTCATCAACTGTTTTCGCCCAATCATCCGTTGGCGAAAACGCCCCAGCTAATACCCCTATCGCCTTAGATGCGAAGCGGAATCAGCCAGCTAACGCCGGGGAAAACCCCTACGTTGAGCGTTTGAGGGCGGATATTCTCAGAATGCGGGCAGAATATCGTCATCAGCAAGCCACAGAGCCGACCCGTTCACCCAGCAATGTGGTTGTTCCGGCTGTGCCAGTTGCGCCGAGTTTAGCTGAGCAATCAACACCCGCTAGGGTCAATCCGGAATTCAATCCGCAGCGGTATGAACAGGAAACTCAAACCGCTTCAGTTCCCATCGCCGTACCGCCACCTGCGGCAACCCCATCTGAACCGAAGCAGCAAATCCTAGCCGCCGCCCCAGCCCCAGCAGAAAGTTATAACCCGATGCTGCAAACCCCGGTGGGAACAACGGTTGCACCTCAACTGCCTCCTCTGTCTGCTCCGGATATGTACTTGCCGGATAGCCCTGCCCCATTTAATGGCTATATTTGGCCCAGCAAGGGAGTTTTAACCTCTGGCTACGGTAGGCGTTGGGGACGCATGCACAGGGGTATTGATATTGCGGCTCCTATTGGTACACCTATTGTGGCAGCTGCCCCTGGTGTTGTCGTCACCGCTGGTTGGAATTCCGGTGGCTACGGCAAATTGGTGGAAATCAAACATCCGGATGGCAGCTTGACCCTCTATGCCCATAACAATCGAATTTTGGTGCGTCGGGGTCAAGAGGTGGATCAAGGGCAACAAATTTCGGAAATGGGTAGTACTGGCTACAGTACCGGTCCCCATTTGCACTTTGAGGTTCATCCATCGGGACGCGGAGCCGTTAACCCAATGGCTTATCTACCCAAGAATCGGTAGTTGATTCTCCCAGGAACGGGAGTGTGTAGAGGCGTTGCTTGCAACGTCTCTACTGGCGTCACACTAACGGATTGATACATCTATTTTGGATAGATGCTAGAAAAGATGCTTGTGTTCACGTAAGCTTTATGCTACATTAAGGATGCTGTCAAAAAAAACGGCTCAGTAGCTCAGTGGTTAGAGCAGGGGACTCATAAGCCCAAGGTCGCAGGTTCAAATCCCGCCTGAGCCATTTGTTAGAAATCTTGATAGAGTAAGCTTTTCGGGGGAATAGCCTTAGTTACGGTAGGTCTGTTCCCCTGAATTTTTTATCGATTTGACTATTGACTTTGACTATGAATTGACTATGATTAGCTTAAAGCTTAGGTGTTCATAGTCAACAAAAGGTTAGAGCAATGGCTTCTCAATCATCACAGCAGAAAGCTTCTAAGGGTTCAGTAGGTGTTGAATCATTTCAGGGTAGGCTGCGGCTAAGACTTCCGAGGCAGCTTTATAGTGGCAAGCAAAAGTATTTAACGTTAGGACTAGACGATACCTCAGAAAACAGGACAATAGCTGAAGCTAAGAAAAAGCAGATTGAGTCAGATATCGCTACAGAATCCGTAGTTGCTGGAACGTTTGACAGAACACTAGCAAAATACAGACCTCAGACTCATTTAAAGCTAGTAGAACCTGCTGAACAGACACAGAAGGTACTGAAATTAGATGAGCTATGGGAAAACTACACCCAGTTCAAATCCAGTCAATTAGAACAGACGACAATCCTAAGAGATTACGGAAAGATTCAGAAGCGGATTAAGAAGCTACCAACACAGGACTTGAGCGAAGCAGTAGCGATTCTGGATTATTTACTCAAAGCCTATTCTGCTGAAGTAGCAAAACGTACATTAAAACAATTAAATGCTTGTTGCAACTGGGGAGTGCGTTCTAAGCTGATTGCCTCTAACCCGTTTGATGGTATGGCAAGGGAGATTAAGACTAAGAAGACAAGTAAAACATCTCGAATGGCATTTACAAAAGCTGAAAGAGATGCCATTATCCATGCTTTTGAAAATGATAGGTACTCATCTAAGTTTGCTCCGGTCAGTCACTCCTACTATGCAGCATACGTTAAGTTTCTATTCCTTACTGGTTGCCGTCCAGAAGAAGCGATCGCCCTTAAGTGGAAGCATATTGAGAGCAATCGAATTGTCTTCTCTGAGGCGGTAGCAACTGATTTAAGAATTAGGAAGTCTACTAAAACTCATGAAGCGAGAATCTTTCCTATCAATAAACAGTTACAAGCACTTCTAGATGAAATTAAGCTAGAAAATGATTCTTCTGAAGCTTTAGTATTTGCCGCTAAAAGTGGTAAAGAGATAGACGCTCACAATTTCTTAAATCGAGTCTGGAAGCCAGTGGTAGAGAATTTAGTGAAGGATGGTCAAGTCAAACAATATTTACCACAGTACAATTGCCGTCATACCTTCATTACAATGGCATTAGAAGCTGGTGTAACTGTTACTCAAGTAGCGAAGTGGGTTGGTAATTCGCCGGAAATAATTATGAAACACTATGCAAGTACAATAAGACAAGTGCAAGTTCCTGAATTATAAACAATCTGAGCTAACAAACTTTAAGGATAGGAATTGTTTCTACTATCCTTTTTTCTATATCTATGTTATAGCGCTTCGCGCTGGTCTAGTTACACTTTGTTTGTACGAACATCTCATCTGGACTCAGCCTCAGGTACGGGAACTGCTAGAATGTTCGAGTTAGCGGTGAAATTAATTGCCAGTGTTAAAACCTTATCTGAACCTGGTAAGAAGAAACAACTAACCCAAAAAAACTACTAGCTGGAAAGATGGAAATAGTAATTGATTTCTTTTCTTATCAAAGGACAAAGGACAAACGACTAATAAATTTCCGCCTCAAGCTGACTCAGTGGCACAAAACACTCTTGAGGCAAAAGAATCGGTTTAGCCCGAAAAATTAACTTCCCACGATAGCTAAATCGGTCAATTGCCACACCAGTAGGGCGTTGGGTCAGATGAGGATGGACTTCATAATAGGTATGGTATATCTGCCGAGCGGCTCTGAGGAGACCCGGGTCTAACAACATCGGTAGCCCTGTCCGAGTTTCTGTATAGTCTCCTTGCCGTTGCTGTGATGTGTATACCACCCGCCTAACCCTATTGTTTAATTCACCAACATGATTCTTGTCGGACGTTTCGTTGAATCAGAGTAGCTGCGCTCCTGTTTGACTTAACTTATGGCTGTTTGAGGATCTCAATCAAAGCATGTCCCATTTCCTGGCAACCGACAAGGGTCATTCCTGCTGACATAATATCCCCTGTACGGTTACCTTTATCTAAAACTTTCAGAACTGCCTGCTCAATCTGGTCAGCCGCCGTTGGTTGATTTAACCCATAGCGTAGCATCATTGCGGCACTCAACACTTGAGCCAAGGGATTTGCTTTATTTTGAAGAGCAATATCCGGTGCGGAACCGTGAACGGGTTCAAAAACGCCGGGTCCGTTTTCCCCTAAACTGGCAGATGGTAACATGCCAATACTGCCGGTGAGCATTGCTGCGGCGTCTGAGAGGATATCTCCGAATAAATTCCCCGTGACAATCGTATCAAACTGCTTAGGATCTCGAACTAACTGCATGGCAGCATTGTCAACATACAGATGAGATAACTCCACATCCGGATACTCAGTCGCTAATTGAGTGATGCGATCGCGCCATAATTGAGATACCTCTAGAACATTGGCTTTATCAACCGAACAGAGTTTACCCTGGCGTTTGCGAGCGGTTTCAAATGCCACTCGTCCAATTCGGTCAATTTCGGCTTCTGTATACGCCATCGTATTCACACCGCGCTTTTCCCCAGTAACGCTTGTAAAGATGCCCTTCGGCTGACCGAAATAAACCCCACCTGTCAGTTCTCGCACCACCATAATATCCACCCCTTCAACCACCTCCCGTTTCAAGGTTGAAGCATCAATGAGTTGGGGTAATATGGTGGCAGGTCGTAAATTGGCAAATAAACCCAATCCTGCTCGTAATCCCAACAAACCCGTTTCCGGGCGTTGATGGCGCGGCAGGTTATCCCATTGATAACCACCGATAGCAGCCAGTAAAACGGCATCGCTACGGCGGCATTTTTCCAGGGTGTCAGCCGGTAGGGGTTCACCAGTAGCATCAATCGCCGCCCCCCCAATCAAGGCTTCCGTGAATTCAAAGCTAAGATTTAACTGTTCGCCAATCACGTTTAACACATCTACCGCGACTGCCATAATTTCTGGACCGATGCCATCACCAGGCAAAAGGGTAATACGGTAGTGCTGCTGTGCCATAACTTACGTGTAATCCTGTGGACAATCTGAAAAAGTGGACGCCTGAAACATGCAACTTGACCAGGCAGTCTCTTATGATAACGGCTAATTGACCCCCCTGACCGGAATCGGTTTCAATTTTTTAATTTCCTTGGGAAAATGGGGATTGGGGAAGAGGTGAGAAGGATAAGAACGATTTTCTGGATGAGATTTTGAGCATTACTCATAGATAGTGAACTCGCAGGCATATCCGACTCATCCAGATTAAACACGATAGGTTTTACTAGAGGGAGACTCACATTACGATGGCACTGAATTTAGTTAACCAACTGGGTGAATGGAATCCCCAGTTGTTGCGAGAAATCAAAGGGCGGCTTAAACCCCGCAATATCTTAATTGCCGTAGCCATGTCTTTTTTGGGACAGTTACTGCTACTGATTGGTTTTGCCGGTGAATTACCCGTAGTTGAGGAGGAAAAGATTGGTTACAGCCGTTATTGTACAGGTGTGACTCCGGAATATTCTTCTCCAACCTGTCTATCCGATGGCTTGGGTGGGTTTGTGATCAATTGGTCACTCTGGTGGCAAGATGTATTTGTTTGGCTTAGCCTTATCGGTATCTTTGCCTTGTTAGTAGTTGGCATCTATATGCTGATTAGTGACCTGTCTCAGGAAGAACGTCGCGGTACTCTCAATTTTCTACGTTTGACTCCGGGTTCAACACTGAATATTTTAGGGGGCAAATTATTGGGAGTTCCCCTGTTACTTTATCTAGTCGCCGCCCTCGCCTTGCCCTTGCATCTGGTGTCGGGTTTGGCGGGTCACATTGGTTTGAGTCAAATTTTCGCCTTCTACGGCGTCCTAGGTGCAAGTTGCCTATTCTTTTTCAGCGGGGCGCTACTATTTGGCTTAGTCGGTAATGGGTTGGGCGGTTTTCAACCTTGGTTGGGTAGTGGCGGAATGCTCATATTCCTGTCGATTATCACCAGTATCATTGGTAACCAGGGTATGACCCATTACCCCAGCGATTGGCTGACGTTGTTTAATCCGGCAATTTTGTTACCGTACCTGATTAATTCTAGTTCTCTAGATGCGGCTAATACTTATGCAAACGGTGATTTTGGGGAGTTGGGTTGGTTTTATCTCCCCATCGGTAAGACAATGTGGGCGATGGCTGGATTTGCCATTCTCAATTGTGGTTTATGGAGTTACTGGATTTGGCAGGGGTTAAATCGCCGTTTTCACAACCCTACGGCTACCTTACTGAGTAAGCGACAAAGTTATCGGTTAACAGGTTGCCTTGAAGTGATGATTCTCGGATTTGCCCTAAATCCTGATGTAAACAATTGGAGAAATTATGCCAGAGGGTTGTTTGAGAATTTTGAAGTCCTGCTGGTGTTTAATCTGATCCTGTTTTTAGGACTAATCGCGGCGTTGAGTCCCCATCGTCAGACGATGCAAGATTGGGCGCGTTACCGTCACGCCAAACGCTCATCGCGCCAAGCTGGGATTATGGCAGACTTAATCTGGGGCAAAACCAGTCCCGCCCCTGTAGCGATTCTCTTGAATTTAGCGATCGCGTCTGCTATTCTGCTGCCATGGATTCTGCTGTGGTCTCCCAGTGAATACAAGACACCGGCGATTTTGGGGCTATTGGTAACCGCCAGTCTCATCGTTTTCTATGCTTCAATTGGACAGCTTATGCTGTTGCTGAAAACGCCAAAGCGGGCAGTTTGGGCAGCAACTGTGGTGGGTGGAATCATTATTTTACCGCCCATCATTTTCGGCTTTTTGTCCCTATCCCCGTCCGTAGAACCTATGCTATGGCTATTTTCGGCGTTTCCTTGGGCTAGCATCCAATATGCAGCGGGAACCTCAGTTTTAGTTGCCCTAGTCGGTCAATCCCTGGCATTAGTGTTGTTGAATCTTCAACTGACGCGACAGTTGAGAAAAGCGGGTGAGTCTTCGACTAAAGCCTTATTGTCTGGGCGGATGCCCTGAGAGATTCAGTAATAGAATCATCATTGTGGAGACGTAGCAGGCTACTTGTGGAGACGTAGCAGGCTACGTCTGTACAAAGTTAGCGCAAAGAAGGCATTGTTTCACTCCCTTTTTCCATAATAAATTCTAGCAACCAAAAACAAACTACCGTTAAACCTGTCAACAATGTACCCGTGGCAAAACAAACACTATATCCAAAACTCGCCGCTAAATATCCGCTGACTAGAGAACCCAAAATCGTTGCTACCCCAATAATTGAATTATAGACTCCCAGCGCCATTCCCTCCTCACCTTTAGTCGCCAGCCTTGCTACTGATAGGGTACTAGCCACATTAATCACAGCCCAAGTAAAACCCGTGAACAGATGGGCAAATCCAATAATGACTAAACTCACTGGTGTTGGCTTTAAAAGTGCCAGGATGGTAAAAATCATAAAAATTCCCACCCGCACGGCTGTTACCCAAGTCAGCAATTTAATACTGTCATGTTTTTGGGCGAACTGACCGATTGGAAAATATAAAAATGCCTCAATCAACGCCTTGCCAAAAACAATTAAAAAAATCAAAGAATTTGTTGCTCCCAAAACCTCAGCCAGAAAAATGGGGAAGGCGAGATAGACAATTTGAATCGCTAGGAACAATAGAGCCGAACAAATGTAATAAAGATTCAGGGGACTATATATCTGCTGCTGTATCTGAGTTAGCCACTCTGGACGCAGGATAAAGTAAATCATTCGGGATGGGTAAAACAGCACTCCCCGTTCAATAACAGCGACAGAGAGTCGTCCCAGTAATAATGGACTAAATGAGCGAGTTGAACGAACCTGTTGAGGTTCTTGCACCCACATTAAACAGAGAATCAAGCTGAGTAAGCTTACCCCAGCGGCGAAAACAAATAAACTTCGCATGGCTGAGACAGACCCCCACAAATCCGAGAAAACTTCTTGCCAAATTCCTCCTCCAATTAAAGCGATAACAAAACTCCAACTCCCAATCAGATAAAAACGACCTAATGATTGAGACCATTGTTTTTCTGGAACAGTTTCTAGTAATAAGGCAGTTGATACAGGAATAATGGCTGCCATCAAAAATCCTGCTACTATACTGCATTGCTGCACTTGGATGAGATTATCGGCTACACTAATTAACCCCATACACAGAGAAAATCCGACATATCCTAGAATCAAAAAAGGGCGGCGGGAGCCTAATTGGTCTGAGAGATTGCCCCAAAGGATAAAAGCAACCACAGCAGCCAGAGAGACTAAGGAGCTAGTTTTACCTACATCTGTGATACTCCCACCAACGACTTGCACGATAAACAGGGAAAGCAGGTTAATGAAAAAGCATTCCCCGATTTTGTAAGGAATTAAGTGGAAAAACCAAAGCGGAGTTGAAGATAAAAAATTGATTTTAAGCATGAGGTTCGGCAAAGAGTACGAATGAAGATTTAAGGTGGTTAATCAGTTCGGTGGTAACGTCACTAACGGCTAATCCAGCAACAGTACGACGGCGTAATGAGCGCAAAATCACCATGTCAACCGACTGAGAAGCATTGAGAATCACCATCGCCACATCCTCGTGACGAATGACTTTAATCGAGGAACTGACCTGTGGTCCTGCACTACCGAGGACATGAGACAACTCAGACTCAAGTGAAGCAATTTCCTCAGATGTTGTTTGTGGGGGACAAACATGCAATAACGTTACCGAACCTTGATTGGTATCCGCCAGCAGTTGGGCAAATCGCACGGTTCGCACTGTTTGTGGTGTGAAGTTCTTTACCGGCACTAAAAGGCGGCGTATTTTTATCGGCTCATCTAATAGCCGCATCACAGCAACCGGACAGTGGGATGACCAAAAAACACTATCAATGATAGTGCCAAACAAACGCGCCCGTAAGCCGGTATTTTCGCTCCAGCCCATGACAATTAAACGGGCGTCTTGTTCTCGGGCAGTACGAATAATTCCCAGCGCCACATCATCCTCAATTCGTAGTGCGGGCTTCGCCTCAACCTTAAACTCAGAACTAATTTGTTTGGCACGTACCAAAAGCCGCCGACTGTGCCCCAGAGTGATTTGCATCTGGGGTTCATCCATCTGAAGTTGATCCTGGGCAATGGATAAGGGTACAATGTGACCCGATTCATGACGTGCCAATAGTGCAGCCATTTCAATTAAAAAGCGCTCCGTCAGAGGGTTGCTAATCGGCACAACTACGGTAAAATTGGAGTGATCCCTCTCAAACTGCTCGTCCAGGACTCGGTGTTCGGCTCGACTTTCCCACCAAAGCACCGATTGGCTAATCTCAGGACTGGGCTTGGGTAGAGGTAGCTGGGGAGCAAATTTTGCGGTTAACATCGGACCGAGAACAGAGGTTACCAGCATTAAAACGATGACACCGTTAAACACCGCCTCACTCAGCAACCCCACCTGCAAACCAGCCAAAGCAGCGGCTAATGTCGCCGCCACCTGAGGCAAAGACAGGGACCACATCACCATCATCTCGTTCCAGCGATAGTGATATAGGACTTTCGCGAGGAAGGCGGCGAGAAATTTACTACCAATTAATCCGGCTAAAATAGCGACAGTGAGTCCGAAACTGCTTCTCAGGGTTTCCAGGAATACGGGTAAATTGAGCATTAAGCCCATACCGACAAAGAAAAAGGGAATAAATAAGACACTACCCACAAACTCCACTTTCTCTTTCACCGGAGAGCGCCCCACCACATCATTCACGGCTAAACCGACTAAAAAAGCCCCGACAATCTGCTCGATATGAATAATTTGCGCTCCCACTGAAGCGAGAAACACTGCCAGCAAAACAAAGAGAAATTGATTACCTTGATCATTACCAGTACGGCGGAAATACTGTTTTCCTGCCCAATCAAAGCCAAACAAAACAATCGCCGCATAGATAGCTAGTGAGCCAAGCTGCACGCTCAGGGTATAGAGGGAGAATTCTCCGGCGTGAATTGATACACAAATGGCTAATACGAGCAGCGCACTGATATCTGTAAAGATTGTTGCACCAATAGTGACGATGACGGGTTCAGTTTCAACTAAACCTAGACGCTGGACAATCGGATACCCTAATAGGGTATGGGAGGCAAATAGAGAACCAATGAGTATCGAAGCGTTTAAACCAAAACCAAATAGTTGCCCAATTAGGGTACCGATAATCAGCGGCACAATGAATGTGGCAAAACCAAACCCTAAAGAGCGATTTTTCTTTTTGCGAAACTGTTCTAAGTCAATTTCTAATCCAGCCACGAACATCAAATAGATTTTGCCGATGTCCGATAGCAGATGTATGGTTTCGCTTTCAGCACTCAGCAGCCCTAACCCATGCTCACCTAGCACTACCCCCGCCACCAGCAAACCCACTAATCCGGGTAATCGTAAGCGCTCAAAAATTGGCGGAATTGCCGAAATTACTAATAAGAGAATCGTAAACGATACAAGTGGGCTATCAGGAAGCCATGTTCGTACTAATTCCATCTGAGCATCCTGGTTTAGATAAAGGTGAAAGACTTTACTGTTTGCAGCGAGAACCGCTATTCAGCCAGAAATAACTAGACGTTCCACCGGAACATCTCTACTGCTATTACTGGACTTACGCTCTAGATTTAGGCTGGAATTAATAGAAATGCTATAGATTTTATGCGGCTCATTTACAGTGAGAACAAGCCGCATAAAACTTATCTAAATTGGCTATTGGCTTGGTGGCAAATTCCTGACTCTTCGTTGCTCAGAGCGAATTTTGGGGAGACAACAATTTGTAGCGAAGCTGCCAAGCTAATCCAATATCTGTTCTGAGCGATAGAGCCCCTGAATACCAGGCGCGAAAGTTTCTGTTACTTCCGCTCTACCCTAACTAATACGACGTCTCCTTTGAAATTAGATGAGGAATATAAATTTCTATATCCCTAAGTATACATCTTCTTGACCCAACGCGCTGAAGAGTCAGGTATGGCGCGTAAATATGTAGGGTCTGCTGAATAAGTATTGTGGTGGGGGTAGGAAGCAGGGGGAGCAGGGGGAGCAGGGGGAGCAGGGGGAGCAGGGGGAGCAGGGGGAGCAGGGGGAGCAGGGGAAGCAGGGGGAGCAGGGGGAGCAGGGGAAGCAGGGGGAGCAATGGTACATTTTTCCTGATAGCGGTGCAAGGGTATGAAAGGGTTTCACCCTTCCTCCTTGAAGAGGAGCCAATATCAATACTACTCAAAGCATTGATAGCTAAGGGTTTTGGACTTGTGCAGCAAGCCCTATGTAGGGGCGGGTTCAGGATCACAAGCTGATGCCAGACAATGCCGCGATCGCTCCACGTTCACTCTCACACCTGTGCCAGTCTAGCTCTAGCCACACGCACCTGGTTCTCGGCTTTTTGCCGGGATGCTTGTAACGCGATCGCGCTGATCCAAAATCGCCATCACCTGTCCCCTTGGACGCGATCGCATGGTCAATGGTTTAATTCAGTTAATAGCGGCTGGGGGTGAATCGCCACAACCTTAGGGTAAGCTGATCAAGCTAGATGCTGCTGATTCTTTGTGTCAAGCTTGATTGAGATACTCTGACCTTGACCGAGTTTGCCAAGCTCGCAGCTCAACGATTATTCTGCCTATGGTGACTCTACCAATGGAAGCAAAATAATTTTTTTTAGACTAAAGACCAAACTTTAAACTTATGCCAACGTTTCGTGATTTTGTCGCTCTAGGTGTGGGGACTGCGATCGCTGTACTCTATACAAAACCAAGCGCCTCTCAAGATTTCCCGTCGCCGCTTAGCTTTCAACGTCAAGCCCCGACTCATCAAAGTGATGGGGTGATACACAGAAGATTGACAGACGTTGAGTCCCAATCAACTGAGCAGAACTTACTCGTAGATGCAGAGGATCACTCCATTCCTACGGTTAACTCTCCTCTGAACACGATAGAGGAGCCAACTCCCGCAAACAAAAGTGAATCCTTGACCTCTGCAAGTGAACCCGTAACCTCTGAAACTGAAAATTCTCCCAATCCCTCAGAACTTGCTCAAGACTCTAGTCACAGACGGGTTACCCCAGAGCCAGACAGCTTGATTGTTCAATCCCCTGAAGCTATCCCCTCCCTACCCACTCTGGAAGAACCAGAAACACCCTCACCCGATTTTCTCACGCCAGATATCGAACCTTTGCCGATACCGTCTACTACCCCTGATCTACCGATATTAGAATTACTCAATCCCAGTGCCAATCCATTGCTGTTTCCCACCAAACCAGAAGAAGTCCAAGTGCAAACGACTCAGCCAATTACCCTAGAACAGGCAATAGAATTGGCACGGCGAAACAATCAACAGTTACAAATAGCTAGATTCCAGTTAGAACGAGCGGAGTTTGCCCTGCAAGAAGCCCTAGCTGCCGAGTTTCCATCGATTAGCACCATTGCCGAATTTATCCGCGCTGAGTCTGAACAACGGCGACTAGATCAAACTAACCAAACTATCACATCAACAAGCTTTCAGAGCCGACTGGAATTAAATTATGCCGCCTATACGGCGGGGCGTCGCCCCGCAGCCATTCAAGCCGCCGAACAACAGGTACGCTTCCAGCAACTGGGTTTAGAAAGCATCCTGGCAGATTTACGACTCAATGTCACCAGTGCTTACTACAATTTGCAACAGGCAGATGCCCAAGTAGAAATTAACCAAGCGGCGGTCAATGATGCAGCTCGCAGTCTGCGGGATGCCCAGTTACTCGAACAAGCGGGCTTAGGAACTCGATTTGAAGTGTTGCAGGCGCAGGTGGAACTCGCCAATAATAATCAAGCGTTAACCAACGCCATCAGTGAGCAACGCATTGCCCGCCGCCAAATTGCTCAATTGTTGAGTTTGGATCAGCAGGTGGGCATCTCTGCGGCTGATCCCATAAATGTGGCGGGAGATTGGGAACTTTCCTTGGAAGAAAGTATTATTTTGGCGTTGAAAAACCGGGCGGAGTTGGAACAGCAACTGGTACAACGTAATATTAATGAACAACAACAGCGCATTGCCCTAGCGGCGAATAAACCCCAGTTGAATCTATTTGCCCAATATAATATTGCCGCCCAGTTGGATGATAGTGATGGTCCGACTGATGGCTTAACTTTAGGAGCGCAACTCCAGTGGAATTTCTTTGATGGGGGAGCGGCGAAAGCCAGAGCCAGACAAGCCGAAACCGATGTCGCGATCGCGGAATCCGAATTTGCCAATGAGCGTGACCAAATCCGCTTCCAGGTTGAACAAGCTTTTTTTGAGCTAACAGCCAGCCAGGAGAATATTCAAACGGCATCCTTTGCCCTAGAACAGGCACAAGAAAGTTTACGATTGGCACGATTACGATTTGGTGCTGGGGTGGGTACTCAAACCGATGTCATTAATCAGCAAACGGCGCTAACTCGTGCCAGAGTCAACCTATTGACAGCAATACTGGACTACAACCGAGCGCTAGCCACACTGCAAAGGGCGATTAGTAATCTTCCAAATAGTATTCTTTTTGATTTACCGTAAAAGGGATTGGGGAAGTGCGAGAGTTTTGGGTTTTGAAGGTTCCAGACGTGATGACAGAAGCGTCGGAGTTTGCTCTAATTTCATTTATTCTCGCCATAGTTCCACGCCTTGCATCTGGAACAGGCTTCCCCATCTCCCCCAGCGTTTGTGATCTAGGGGACAATTTCGGTGACGACGCGATCGCTGCTAGAGCCACTCCTGACGATCATACTCTGATCCTGTAATTTACCCTCGGCGGTGGCTCCGGTTACGTTAAAGGGGGGATCGACTTGTTTATAAACGACATTCCCTGACGCCTGCATCTTCTGAGTGGGAATGTCCCACCTGACTTGATTGGCGTAGAGTTCGGCTTGATTGCGACTACCCACACCTTGGACACCTCCCCTTAAATTGGCGACTTCGCTCCCCAAATCTACCTGTCCCTGATTAGCAGTAATCACAACCTTCTCTTGCTGATGGACAATCTGAACAGGCTGATTTGAGCGTACTGTTTCCGCCTGGACGTCCCAGATTGCTTCATTGCTGGATATTAAAACTGGGGGATCAATGGACGTAAGCTGAACATTATTTTTCAGGATAGCTACTTTGGTGTTTAGGTTATAGTCAGTCTGGTTAGCGACTACGCGATCGGTCACAGTATTATCCTTATACCGTTCAATATGAGTCCGCTGATCCCCAATTAACTTTTTTTCTTTGATTTGCCAAGTCAACTGCTCAGTTTTCAGTTGCACATTTGGGTCTTTTGATATTGTCTGTACAGACCCTTTGAGTTCCATTTGCTCTTGGCGTGTCAAATACCGCCCTTCATTCGCTGTGACCTCGATTTGTTCAGGATGGCGTCCCTCTAAATTTCGGCGCACCACTAATAAATCATCCTGGGGTAACCACTCCAATTCCTCACCCTTGAACACTGCACCATTGCGGGTATCTGTAGCCGTAATTTCTCCTCGCAGAAAGATTTGTTTGCCATCTTCCCGGACTTCCCCGCTATTGGCTGACACTTTTAAAATAACCTTTCCATCCTGAAATAAATCACCGATTGGCTGTTCAACTTGAGCTATTTTTTTATCTTTACTGTATATCGCTGTGTCGGCTTTTACCCGCCATAAAGGGCGACCTTGTTCATCAGCTTGCTCCAAGGTGACATTGTTAAACACAAGAGAGCCTTCAATATCAGTGGCTTTTGTATCTTGTTGAATTTTCTTTACCGTTTGGCTGTCAGTCTGACAGCCGGAGAGTGGGGCATAAGCCAATAGACAGAGGCTCACCGCCAAATATCGTTTCCAACTCAACATCATTGGAGCAAGCTTATGTGCAATTTTGAGGGTTAGCCATTAGTCCTTATGCCCGAAAACCAAGGACTAATGACTCATAACTTATGACTAATGACCCATGGATTGGTCTCCAGGATCATCCATCATGCCAATACCAGACAAAGGACGGTAGGTATAGTTTTGTCGCGGGGATTTGCGGATACTTTCTTGGATCTGATCCAGATCAATATACCGATCCGCGACGTTAATTAGACTATCGCTAGTCATTGAACGTAAACTAACTACCTCAACCCGCACTCCTCGATAACTGACAGCATCTACAGCATAAGCCAGATCTCCATCACCGCTGACAAGAACGGCTGTATCATAAGACCCAACTAACGCCATCATATCGACAGCAATTTCAACATCCAGATTCGCTTTTTTCGAGCCATCAGGTAACTGCACTAAATCCTTAGCAATGACACGGTATCCATTGCGGCGCATCCACAGCAAAAACCCTTGCTGCTTTTCATTGGTGCGATCAACACCAGTGTAAAAGAAGGATCGCAGCAGTCGGGAACCTGCAGTTAAACGAACCAACAGTTTCGTGTAATCAATTTCGATGCCTAATTGCAAAGCTGCATAAAACAGATTGGAGCCATCGATAAATATGGCAACCCGACCGCGATTTTCTAAAACTTGTTCAGGTGTAAAAATGGGATCAGTACTAAAATTATTCAACATGATTTTTATGCCTCTGTTTTTTATGAAAGAAATAGATGCCTTCTTCTTCCCAACCCTCTTCTCGTCTAGTCAGCCCCAAGTTCCTCGTGGCTGAAAACGACAGAACACCATTTGGCTTCCATCGCCCAAAAATCAGGTGGAGATTTACTTGAGCGCTGATTAGCTAAGGTTCCCCAACGGCGATGAATGACTGATGTTTCATGATCTTAAATGAGAGTTTTTTGGTTAAAGTCAATGGGATAGCCAAGTTTTTGGTAGATATCGATGTTGATCGGGAATAGTCAGCGAGAACAGACAAGCTGCTAGTCTAGCTTATTACCTGATACTGTACAAGACCTGCCAACTGGGGATACTGTTTCCCATTCTTGTACGAACTCCCAAACTCATGTTTGGTAAGGAATAGGTTAAATGAGTTAAGGGCATTAATTCCAGAAATGATGTTTTTGCCGACTTGCCTCAAGGTGAGGACAGTCTGGGTACTAGCCACGCGATCGCTTAACCATTGCTTGATCAATTCTGGAATATGCTCGCTTGCCACTGTCTTGGTGGATACTCTCTACCCTAACCCTTTGGTAATAAGCATACCTCTTACCTAAGCTTTGGCGAAGTAAGTCCCTAAGTTGGTTGGCTAAGTTGCTCTTGACGCTAAATCTGTTTCTTTGAGTTCGGTGAGAAATCATCGATTGTTTCCTAAAACGCTCTCCATTACTAGGTTGGCATGGTATTGCCAGTTGGCTTTACTTAACATTTTGCCCAGCATAAGTATTAAATACTACAAAATACTAACAAAGTTTACTAAACTTTGTTTAAAAAAGCTTAAACTAACTAAAAAAAAGAGTTATTTCTCAATATCAGGAATTATTTCGTTAAATTAGCATAGCTCAAGCTCATCTCTAGGTTGAGTGACAGATCAACGGTCTAGATATTGGGCAAAGGCAGCAGGAGAGGTAAGCTCTTTCTCTTTGTCGCCTATTCATATAATAGCTATTTTGTCAACTGCTGTTGTTGAATGGGGGAAGTGCGAGAGTTATGAGTTTTGACCCAACACTAAGCCCATAGGGAATGGTGCGTGAGTTAATTCTCCTGGTTTCCCAGGCTTCCCAGGCTTCCCAGCTTATCCATCCGCCCTATCCTCCCCATCTCACAAAGCTTCCAGACGTTCCACACCTTACGTCTGGAACAGGCTGTCTCATCTCCCTGATTGTTCCCATCTTCCTCTCCATTTCAATCATCCCCACCTTTAGATATTTGCCAGTTAGCTGTATTACCGCTTATTGTAAAGAAAGATTAAATAACTATCCCTGAGGATTGTATCAGTACTAATCAGTACGGAACAGTGTCTCAGGAGAGAAAGCCCCTACGGGGGAAAGTCAAGTATCATCGAAGGGTTGCCTGGAGTCAATGATGCCAGAGCTAAAGAGTCATCCTTATTTTCTCAGACCCCGATCGCACAATCCCGATTATCCCTTATTCGTATTTTTACCGGGGATGGATGGAACCGGTCAGCTATTGCGATCGCAGATGCCCAGTTTAGCCGCAGCGTTTGATGTTCGTTGTTTGGTTATTCCTCCCCATGATTTGAGTCACTGGGAAGACTTAGCCAATCACGTCGTCAGTTTAATTACCAAAGAACTCAGCCAACGACGCTGTCAAAGCGTTTACTTATGTGGCGAGTCATTTGGTGGCTGTTTAGCGCTGAAGGTATCCCTCAGTGCCCCCCATCTATTGCACCGAATCATTTTAAGTAACCCAGCCACATCCGTGAGTCAACCCTCTTGGTTACTGTGGGGATCGCAATGGTTAGGCGTATTACCGGATAATATTTATCACCTGTCTACCTTGACATTGTTACCTGTTTTATCATCCCTCAACCGGATGGTTCCCAGCAATCGCCGCGCCCTCTTAGATGCTATGCGGTCAATGCCTGCAAAAACTATGCATTGGCGAGTCTCAATGCTGAGGAATTTTAAGGTTCATCCAGGACAACTCGAACAGTTGACCCAACCCGTCCTCATCCTCGCCAGCGCTGCTGACCGCTTGTGGTCTTCCTTAGCAGAAGCCAAGTCTTTAGTCAAGTATCTGCCAAATGCCACGATGTCAGTGCTACCGAAATCTGGTCATGCCTGTTTACTAGAAACGGATGTCAACCTATTTGAAATATTAAAACAACAAAATTTTTTAGATCTCAGCGGTTCTCCAGTTGGCTGAAAATCTTTGTAAACCTAGGCATAGCTATACCCATCCTTTCTGTGCATAGGTTTAACCTCGTCAGGTTTACAGTAGCAACGTTTACCATTCACTCGAACCTCGATGCGTTTCTCGTTTTGAACCACAACGCGACCAACAACTCCGTCAAGGGTTCGAGCCATATCACCTGTTTTCCACGGTGTTTTGTACGATTGGCGCGGCTTGGAGCAGGGGAAGCCGAATTTATCCATCCGACATAGTTGTCTTGACCTTTCCTTACCTTCCCCATCTTCCCCATCTTCCCCATCTCCCAGACGCGCCGTGGCACGTCTGGAAAACAAATGTTAAGCTTATCAGTCGGTCAATTTTGATTAAATGACCTGATGTCAACAAAACTTTATAATTTTGTTAAGACATCTTATACTACCAATGGATAGTTAATAAGGAGTAAAGACAACGATGTCGGAGGCAATCAAGCCACTGACCGTACCCAGAGAATTCTTGGGTCCCCCCGAAGATTTTAATCTAACGTTACTAATGTTTATAGTAGCGATAGCTCTGATCCTCTTCTCGACCTGCGGTTACTGGCTGTGGGAGTTACCTGCACCCTTGTGCTTTAGCATTAATGTCCTAGCATTGCATATGGCGGGTACGGTAATCCATGATGCCTCTCACAATGTTGCCCACAAAAATCGGATCGCGAATGCGCTGATGGGTCATGGGAGTGCGCTGATGTTGGGGTTTGCTTTCCCCGTGTTTACCCGGGTACACATGCAGCATCATGCCAATGTTAATGACCCAGAAAACGATCCCGATCATTTTGTGTCAACGGGGGGACCTCTGTGGTTAATTGCAGCACGCTTTTTTTACCATGAGGTCTTTTTCTTTAAGCGCCGCTTGTGGCGTAAGTATGAACTGCTCGAATGGTTCTTGAGCCGAGCTTTCGTTGCTGGGGTGATTTACCTGGCTTGTCAGTATGGCTTTTTGGGCTACATTATGAACTTCTGGTTTACCCCAGCACTGGTTGTCGGGTTGGCATTAGGCTTGTTTTTTGACTATTTACCCCATCGTCCTTTTAAGGAACGCGATCGCTGGAAAAATGCTAGGGTTTATCCTAGCCCGATCCTGAATATTATGATTATGGGTCAGAATTACCATTTGATTCATCATCTGTGGCCCTCTATTCCCTGGTACAAATATCAAGGCGCCTATCGAGCTACTAAGCCTCTATTAGCACAAAAGGGCTGTCATCAGTCATTGGGACTGCTACAAGGCAAAGATTTTTTAAGTTTCGTCTATGATATTTTCCTGGGAATTCGTTTTCACCGGAAATAAAGGGTCTGAGAAAACTCGCGAAAATTAGACAGATGAGATTGGTTTCGTCGTAGGGGTTTGGTAACCAAACCCCTACTGTCGCTGAATGGAGGTCAAAAGCAGAGGCGATAAAACCAAAATGCCTAGGGTGCGATCTCGCCCTAGGCATGTCTTTGTCTGAATGGCTTGGTGTAGAGGCTATCGGTAGGCACATTTTCCCATAATGAAAAGTATATCAGAGAAATGGTGCGATCGCCCCTTGTCTGTAGGATGACCCTTGAGAGTGCCGAATGAAGGTAAACAGGGGCTGGCGGCAGAAATACTTAACAAAACTTTATTAAGATTTGTTAAAGAATTTAAGCTAAGGCGACTAATCGGTATTAAAGTTCCAAGTGGTTTCTACTTTCTTGTACACTTGAAAATCCTGGAATTTCTAACTTTGGGTTTATCCCTTACTCTGCTAATAGGCTTTCTCAACGCATCGAGTCGCGCTGTGATTATGTCGCTTTTGAGAGGGCGACAGCAAGCCGTGATAAATCAGTTTCACCCTCACCCTCGGAACCTGCCCAGCCAGTGGTGGAAGGGAAAAAAGTTCCCTTGGAAACGGGGGTCATTAAAATTGACCCGAACTACTGCGATCGCAGCGATGGTAACAGCCGCAGTAGTGGTTGGCAATGGGGTTTCCGCGCAAATAGCCCCAGCCAATCCCAGTACTCTGGCATCCCTGAAAACGGTATCGGTTCCCGAACCTGACAATATTGGAGACTTTATTAAGGACAAAACTGCCGCGATTGCCCTAGGAAAGACATTATTTTGGGATATGCAACTGGGGAGCGATGGTTTCACCTCCTGTGCCAGTTGCCATTTCCATGCAGGAGCCGATAATCGCTCCAAAAACCAGCTTAGTCCAGGACTGTTGCAAGTCAACCCTAATAAAAGTCCCAATCCGGATCAGGTATTTGACCTAGGTGGGGCAGCCAACTACCAGCTTAAGCCGGAAGACTATCCTTTCCACAAATTAAGTAATCCCAATAACCGCAACTCCACAGTTTTGGCTGACACGAACGATGTCAGCTCCTCTCAAGGCGTTTTCTTATCGAAATTCAATGACATTATTCCAGGCAGTTCCCAAGAAGATGTCACCTTCCTACCTGACCCAGTTTTCCATGTCGGAGACATCGAAGTTCGTCGGGTAGAACCCCGCAACACGCCCTCTGTGATTAATGCCGTGTTCAACTTCCGTAACTTCTGGGATGGACGCGCCCAAGAAGACTTCAACGGCGTCAATCCCTTCGGCGCCAGAGATGCCAATGCCTTTGTCCTCAAAAAAGACAAGAATAACCTAGAAAAAGTCAAAATCAGCCTCAACAATTCATCGTTGGCATCTCAAGCCGTAGGACCGCCTTTGAGCTTCTTCGAGATGTCTGCTGATGAGCGCACATTTCCGGATATTGGCATCAAACTGAATAAAAACAAGAAACGAGCTAAGTTAGGTCAAAGGATTAACCGACTCAGACCCCTAGCCGATCAACTGGTGCATCCTGAAGACAGCGTTCTCGGCAATCTGAGCCGAACGCCTAACCCAGGGCTGACGATATCCAATTATGAGTCGATGATTAAGGCGGCGTTTAAGCCAGAGTGGTGGAATTCCAATCAGGCAATCCGGATTGAAGAGAATGGTGAGTTGACGTTCTTTAACCCGAAAAATCAGACTCTGACGACTAACGAATTCTGGCAAATCGACTATAACTTTTCCCTGTTCTTTGGACTCGCGGTTCAGGCGTATGAGGCGACCTTAATTTCCGATGAGACACCCTTCGACCACTATATGGAAGGGCAAACTAACGCCCTGACTGAGCAACAAAAGCGAGGGCTGGAGGTTTTCCAGAACCAGGGTAAGTGCATCAACTGTCACGGCGGACCTGAATTTACTAATGCATCGGTAGCAAATGTTAAAAACCAACCCCTGGAACGCATGACAATGGCTCAAGGTGTTGCAGTTTATGACAATGGTTTTTATAACATTGCTGTCAGACCGACGTTAGAAGATCTGGGTGTCGGTGATGAAGATCCCTTTGGTCAGCCATTGTCTATGTCGCGATTTGAACAGCAGGATGGTTCTCCTTTCCCAGTTGTTCCTGGTGATGATGGTGCGCCGACAGGTTCACTCAAACCCCAGGAACGAGTCGCTGTGGATGGAGCGTTCAAGACTCCGGGTTTGCGTAATGTGGAACTGACGGCGCCTTTCTTCCACAATGGCGGACAGTTAACCCTCAAGCAAGTGGTGGAATTTTACAATCGCGGCGGCGACTTTCACGATGAAAATATCGCTAATCTCGATCCCGATATCGTCAACCTCGGGTTGACCGAGCAGGAACAAGCAGATTTAGTGGCTTTCATGAAAGCCCTGACCGATGAACGAGTACGCTATGATCAAGCGCCCTTCGACCATCCGCAGTTATTCATTTCCGACGGACAGCAAGGGAACCAAGAGTCTGTCCAGGATGACGGTACTGGTAAAGCTAAGGATCTGATCTTAGAACTACCTGCTGTAGGTCGTAACGGTGGTTTGGTTCGGGCAAATTTCCTGGAAATGGCGGTACAAACTGAAGCCGAATCAACCTCATCCACTCAGACAACGACTTCTCCCCCTGGCGGAGGCTATACTCAACAGGACTGTCCGGCTGGAACGACTTTCGTCCCTCTACCTGGAGGGTACATCTGCCAATAAACAAACGCTGAAACTGTTATTAACCGTTTTTGTTTCCAGTAGCCGACTCCCGAAAGGGTGCGGCTATTTTTTTAGTGTAGCAACGGTAATAACAAGGTTTTTTGAATGGCTTCGCCTCCTATTGGGTAATTTCACTGACAAAGCCAAAGTTTTACATCTATAGCAGTAGACACATCTATTAAGACTGTCGGCACCATTGTAGAGACGCGCCAGCTTGCCACCTCAAACTCTCATTAATTTTATATTCCTTTACAATAAGTTTACATTAATTTACAATACAGAGGATTGGGGCATCAAAGTTTTACTCCAGCTCAACTGAATCTTTGAGACCCCTTTGGCAAAATCGCTTAGTGACGGACATATTTTATCCTTTGTTCCGGTGCTTAAGAAAAATTTATACTATCCACTCTGGAGAATGCTTGTATGACGATTAAGAGGAGAGAACTACTCAAGTACGCCGCGATCGCAGGAGGTTTGCTTGTCCTACCCACCGGATTCCAGCGCATTGCCTATGCCAAAGATCCGGAGAGCCCCGCCGGGAATCCCTTTACCTTGCCTTTCCGGGTACCGCCAGTACTTCAGCCAGTTCGCAGTGATAACACACCCGGTTCTAATGGGTTACAAGATTTTGAAGGAACCGATTACTACGAAATAACCATCAACAAAGCACAGGCGCAGATCATCCCAGGGAAAAGCACTGAGATTTGGGGCTACGGTGGCATGTTTCCGGGTCCGACGATTAAGCAAAAGCGGGATCGCCAGTCAGTTGTCCGCTACATCAACAAACTGGATGTGCCGATGGTGATTCACTTGCATGGGATGGCGGCGCTACCGGAGTATGACGGTTGGGCTCATGACGCTGTAGAACCGGGTTATTATAAGGATTTTATTTATCCCAATAACCGACCGGCTACAATTTGGTATCATGACCATGCCCTTCACAAAACTGCCCCGAATGTAAACATGGGGCTAGCGGGAATGTATATTGTCTATGATGAATACGAACAGAATCTCAACCTACCCAGTGGTGAATATGATGTACCGCTAGTCATCCACGATAAAATATTTGACCGTAAAGGTCAGATCGTCTACGACGATGAGGGTCAAAAAAGTTTGTTCGGAGATGTGATTACGGTTAATGGTGTAGCATGGCCCCGGATGGAGGTGGCTAGACGTAAGTATCGTTTCCGGGTACTCAACGCTTCAGTATCCCGATCTTACCGGCTCAAACTCAGCACCAGCGATGAGTTTATTATGATCGGGACAGATGCCGGGTTGAGAAGTGCTCCCGTCGCCGTAGACAGCTTCCGCATCAGCATGGCAGAACGCTATGAGTTTATCCTTGACTTCTCCAAATATCCGATTGGCACGAAAATTGTGCTGGAAAATGAGTCACCCGACAATAACGAAGATTACGAAAAAACAGATCGGATCATGCGCTTTGATGTGGTGCGGGATGCCGAAGATACCAGCGAAATCCCCAGCACTCTCCGCTACGTGACGCCTGTTTCCCAACTGATTCCCCAAGCATTACGCAGCCGAGAATTCCGCTACGAACGCACAGGCGGTCAATGGGTAGTCAATGGCAACACTTGGAATCGCTACGAATCTGATGCGAATCCCCAAGTTGGCGATGTTGAGATTTGGACGTTGTATACGAATTCAGGCGGATGGTTTCATCCGATTCACGTTCATCTGATCGATTGCCAGATTATTGACCGCAATGAACAACCACCCTTTGTCTATGAGGAAGGTTGGAAAGATGTCATCTATGTAGGTGGCAATGAGTCAGTACGAGTCGTGGGCAAATTTGGTCCCCACACGGGCAGATATATGACCCACTGTCACAATTTAGTTCACGAAGATCACGATATGATGCGGGCAATTCAAATCGGCAATAACTCGACTGATCCGGCTTCAGTCGCTCCGCCCAAGCCACTACCTGCACCACCCTTATAAACTGAAATTTCTCTGATCAAAAAAATAGTGGAATAGATTGATTTTACAGTTTAATCGGGCGCAAGGCGTTTATCCGTGTCATACCAAATTCGCCTTTATTACCCCCTTTTTCCACGGCGACGGCGATTTAAATCACTGCTATACAAACTTTCGTCCGCCTGCGCGGACTGGGTTGTGAAAGTTTGAATCTCGTCGCCTTCATTTTAACCCCCCTTAATCCCCCGTGCAAAAAAGGCTCTCGCATCCGCCGTTAATCCAAGAGGGAACAGGGAAGAGTAAAAAATGTCCTAACCTGTCTTAGTACCACTATAATTTGACACCAATGAAGGCGAAAAGTACCCCTACAGTTTTTCGGCGTAAGCGTTATCCATCATTCTTGATTGTGCCGAGCCAGTAGAGGCAGATTTTACCCATCAATACTGAGTGTTGATTTGATCAACTTAGTTGTCTACACCATACCAGGAATCGTCGAAATTTTTAAGGTTTTTTACGTTATAAACCTGAGGTTGTTGTGGATAGGTAAGAGCCGTAGCGGTTGGAGGACTTGGTTGATCTTTGCCGCACAAGTTACTGAGGTCTAAAACTGTGCCGTCTGCTGTTTGCATGTAGCACACGGGATCATCGACATTCATGTTTATTGACCCTTGAGGTTGGTTGTCTGGCACGGGATTGCTAAACGTTGCTTTTGCTACCATTAAAGTTACAATAGCCGAAATAAACGATATCATTAGAAATGATTTCCAATTCATGACAGTCTTCTCACAAAAATTCAAATTTGTTAAAAATTATAACATAAAAAATAAGAGGCGGTTTTTGTGATAGCGCTGTGTTTGTCGTTCGTCGTTCGTAGTAAGGGCTAAAGCCCTAAACAAGTTACGTCGAAGAGAATTAACGGAACTCGACCAACTCATCTGTAGCCTAGACTAACTGGATTATACAAGATAACGGTTGCGGTCAGGGCGGGTTTATTGACTTGAGAAGTTTCTCGCCACAGGTAACAGTAAAACCCGCCCCTACAAGTCAATTTGTTTTGTATGTGTCTGGGTTTAATCGTCAAATAAAGAGGAGATAAAACCAAAAGGCAAAAGGTGCGATCGCGCCTTTTGCTGTGTTCGTAGTAAGGGCTTTAGACTTCAGGGTTGTTTAAATATTCCATGCAACCAAAAACGGCTATAGATTGAGACTATATCAGTTTATAGATAAATAGGAGCAAGCAAGAGACATTCCATTGGAAAGAGACGTTCCACCGGAACGTCTCTACAAGGTCAAACCAGGGATAATTTGGTAGCTTCTGTTACCTTTTTTGAATAATTAAATCAAAGCGTAAACCTTTGCTTCCCATGGGAAAATCGGTTCTCTGCCAACCCATTCAGGAGGAACGATGCGGTCTTGAGTGATTTCTTTCCACTGCTTACCTTCTGGAGTGGGCGACCAATTCGGGACTTTATATTCAGAACCTACAGGAGTTCCATAGTCTGAGAAATTAGCCACGACAATCACGTATTCATCCGCCTTTTTGCCACGCCGCCAGACTAAAACCCGTTTACCTTCATGGAAATCGGCATGAATAAACTCATTATCATTCACCGCTAACGCCTTAGATGAGGTGCGGAAGCGAACTAACCGCGCCACATACTCAAAGATGCGTTGTCGCCAATCCTCTTGGACTCGACTATAGTTTACTGGGTCAACCTGTTTATGATCGGCATGTTCATCACTAATATCAAGATCCTGCTGATCCGCAAATTCATCCCCTGCCAAAATCAGGGGAATCCCAACGGCGGTTAAAAGACAAACAAATGCTAGCTTAATCCGGGGTTCAGTATCGGAAACTCCATTATTAATTAGATAGTTATAGAAACGCTCATTACCTAAACCGCCTACATCATGGGACGTGAGATAATTCACCGCTTGAGCGCTATCGGTAAAGCCTAAAAAACGACAATCAATGAGTTTGCGGACACTCCATTCAAAGCTAGAGTCATTAAAGGCATTCTTGCCTAAAATCACCTGTCGAATAATCTGCTTGAATTTTTCGTTCCAGAGTCCATCTAAGCGATTTTGGTGAACTAAGGCTAAGGGGACATTTAATTCTTCGCCAACAACCAGAAAGTGCTTACTTGAACCTCCCCGTTTTTCCCAAAGCGTGCGGGCTAACTCTCGGAATTTTTCCAAAAAGTCATAGTTGCCGACATTATTAACGCTATCCAGTCGCAAACCATCCACCCGATAATAGTTCAGCCAATGAGCCATATACGCTTTCATATATTCACGGGCTGGCACAAACCAGGATTTTTTGCCAAGAATTGGATGATAGCCTTCTACCCAATAGTTGTACTTAAATAAATCACCACCAAAACCATTGCGACCCACTTGTTCAGGGTCGCGTTCCGGATTGCCCTGTGGTCGCCATTGGACATAAAAATCCAAAAAATTTATGTTTTGATACGGATTATTTCGGGAAAACGCCATCACCATATCAGCAAAGAAACGCATTCCCAACTGGTGACACACTTTAATTAGATTGGCTAAATCAGTGGATGCGGTTGGTGCATCTTGACCCTCTGGATGTCCTAAATCAAAATCAGCCGCAAAAAAGTTAGCTGTACCATATCCCCATTCCAGCTTGTCATCACTATCGGCTGGGGGCAATAATTCTAAGGCATTAACTCCTAATTCCGCCAGATGAGCTTTGCCTTCTGCTAAGGTTTCAATGTGGCTAAAATTAGGAGACGTGGCTTGGGGTTGCAATAAAGACAGCACATCCTGAAATGTACCGATTCCTACCTCTCGATTCTCCTCTGTCCTCCCTTTTGTCCAACGGGTTGGTAATTCATAGATAACCAGTTGATTGTTTGGGGGTAGAGTGTCTAATGGGGCGTCTCCTTCCCAGTTCACCGTTTGTCCGCCCGGATCACAGGGGATTAGAATGCCATTCTGATACAAAATCACACTAGCAGGATCATGACTGGCAATACCGCCTTCCTCGTCAGGGATGGGGGCGATTATCCGTCGGTCTACAGTTGTGGCGGTTGGATCGGTGCAATAGAGAACTTTGTTAATATTGTCAGGGTTATAGGGTTGAGTGTTGTGGATTTTAAACCAATACAGGTAAACTTGTCCGTCTGTCAAACCACAGGCTTGAGCGGAGACTTCCCACAATTCCGGGAAGTCGGGAGATTGGCTGAGGGGGTATTCCCCAACTTTCTCGAATCGATCTGAAGCCTTGGCTGAAGGTTTCGCAATGTAAACGCTGGGCGGTGATTGGGATATACCCGGACGCCACAAGACGAAGTGAGTCTGCTTGCGGCTCAATAGATCGACGAGCATAGTGTGAGTCTCCTGAGTGGGAATCTTACTTTGGGTTGATCTGTACAACCGACCACCATTCTATTCTGGGGATTTGAAAAGTCCAAACTCAGGACTTACGCAGCTACACCACTTATGGGGTAAAGGTGCGTTACGCTACGCTAACACACCCTACAGTCGAGGCTTTGCGTAAGTCCTAAACTGATAACGGCTTAATTTTTCCTGAATTAACCCAATTATGAGCCAACTGCAACATCGCTGGGTCATCAACGCCGCCGAAGCTAAGGGACTCGCGGATATTCGCTGATCATTAAGTGTCCAGTCGTCTTTTAAACTGAGTACCTGACCCGGATTGTAGGGATTGACGATGGTTAAAGATTTAATGACTGGCTCCCCGGCATAAATAATCGCATTGAGAAAGCTGATTATCTTTTAAGTTTATCACCAATATCCTCTACCTATCTTGAGATGCGATCGCACAATTCCATCAACCCCCGATAACTTGACTTGTGGTTACGCTGTCTTTGTTTTCAGTCAAGCTTGGCGCTGATCAAGCCTGGTTAAATAAGGAAAACTTTTCAAAGTCATGTTTTAGTTTTAATATTCTTAAGACAATCGGATTTAGGGCTGGCAGAAAAAGTCACTGGCAAATCCTGAGTTGACCTGGGTTTGAGTGTGTAGTATGTTATTACAGTAATACTGTATTGGGTGTTTTTTGTAGCCATTTTTTTATGTATTTTGCTTAAACGCCTTGAAAATGCGTAATTTTCTTCTCTCTAGTGTGGAAAAAAATTAAATCATACAAATATATTACATTACCCAATTTTTAGAACTCGAAAAGGGACAAATTTGACAAAAAAGCAGTTTAATGTATTAGCAAGGGATTAAAATAAATAGTATTAGTGTCGTGGCACACCTTAATTGGTGGATTAGCATCGTAGGGGCGAACTGACGTGCATCCGTGTCAACTTAAGCCATAACCATTGCCCACCCTAGTTTTCAGATATCCTTCTCTAGGTAAATATTGTAGGGGCGATCCGCCGTACCCAATCAACAGAACCTAACTCTTAATTTTACTGGGTCGCCCCCCGCTCACTCACTGAATTTAGACAGGGGCGAGTCGATATCAGTTAAGTCTTACACCGCCTACGATGTGCAGCGACTCGCCCCTACAACCACGATAATTGATACGTATAATATTCAAATGAAACTTTTGGCAGAATCTAAACAACACAATATATGTTTGTCAGATTTAGCCGCATCAGCAACAATTGATACAACTCCAGCCTGGTGGAATATTCCCGGTCAAACAATAGCACCAAACTTTTTAAATCAACCTCGTAAAGCAACCCATTATATGCTTGACTTAGAATTAACTCAAAAAATATTGCAGGTCAAAGCACTAGCTGCTAAAACCGGAAAATGGCCCCAGTCAGTCCCGAATATGGAGTCTGAAATTTGTCCTGGTTTTGAATGGGTTTATCAGGTGTCTCCTGATGGTACAATGTCAATTTACTTAAGTGAGCAACCTGAATGGTTAACTGAACGAATAGAAAATAATTCGGCACTTCCTCTTACCTATAGCACTCGGCGAATTCCCAATTATTAGAACAAAGTATTTAATGTTAACTTAGTTTGTATGTAGTCGGCACTTTAGTGCCATAGGGAGCGCTAAAGCGCTCACTACGAACCTACCATCTAACCCAAGCTATGCTTACACAAGCTAAACGAAATTGTTTTACATTACTTATAATTTGCTGTATCAGCTTCTCATTCCCTCTGCTGAGTGTGAGTCAGGGATGGGGACAAGAATCCGTTGATAAAGAGACGTCCTTATATATAGAACAATTAAAAAACGATGACGATTGGCGCAAGCGTAGTCAAGCGGCTTCGGCTTTGGGGGAAATTGGTTCAGAAACGGCTATTCCAGCATTAATTACAGCCCTAAAAACTGAGCAAGATGAGGTGGTTCGCCTCAGAGCAAGTTTTGCCTTAATCAAAATTGGCTCACCTGCTATTCCCAGCTTGATCGAAACGCTTCAACACGAAAATGTATCAGCACGTTATAGTGCGACTTTTGCTCTAAGTCAAATGGGTTTTGTAGTGCGAGCATCTTGCTCGCTACTAATACCCAATTTAACTCGCTACTAATACCCAATTTAACTCGCTACTAATACCCAATTTAACTCGCTACTAATACCCAATTTAACTCGCTACTAATACCCAATTTAACTCGCTACTAATACCCAATTT